>CANODD010000028.1 GCA_947564705.1 uncultured Dorea sp.
ACGGCGACCACCGAGATCTACACTCTTTCCCTACACGACGCTCTTCCGATCTATGTGCTTTTTTCCTCTATGTTTTTTGGAAAATATGCCATGATCGTCTGTTACTCCATGTACTTGCTGGGTATTGCAGTCGCCATAACCACCGCTTTCCTTTTATCTAAAATCGACGGGAGTAAGGCTGATCATGCGCTGTTAATCGAGCTGCCGGAATACAAGTCCCCCAATGCCCGAACCATCTTCATCTATGTATGGGAAAAGATCAAGGATTACCTGACAAAAGCCGGTACCGTTATCTTCATCGCCTCCGTCATCATGTGGGGACTTCTGAACTTCGGACCACATGGCTATGTCGCCGATATTACGCAAAGCTTTGGTTCTCTGGCAGGGAAAGCCATCGTTCCGCTATTTAAACCTGCCGGATTGGGGTATTGGCAGATTATCGTCGCACTGATCGCCGGAATTGCAGCAAAAGAGGTCGTTGTATCCAGCTGCAGTGTATTGTTCGGCATACAGAATATTACAACTGCCAATGGCATGAACGCCATGGTCGCAACTCTGGGTAGCCTTGGCTTCGGCGCAGCCAACGCTTATGCACTGATGGTCTTCTGCCTGTTGTATGTTCCTTGTACTGCAACCATAGCAGCCATTCACCGGGAACTTGGCAGCCTTAAAGCCACCTTGGGCATTCTCATCTTCCAAATACTAACCGCCTGGGGAATGAGCGTAATTATATATCATATCGGACTGCTCTTTTTATAGCATAAAAAAGAGACTGCTGCAAAATGTAAAGCTCCTACAATATATGGTTGTAAATAATACTATTATAATTGCACCATATACCGTGTGTATCTGCTATTTTGCAACAGCCTCTTTTCCTTTTCAACTACATCTTTTGTCCCCGAAGCTTCAGGTAAGGTATCTCAATCGGATCGATCGGATCAATCGGATTCTCAATCTGCCCCTTCTCTTTTCTCTTACGTCTCTTTAACAACTCGCCGCCTTTATTGTAAAACCAGAAGGAATATACCAACAGCTTATTCGCTTTTCCTATCTTATCCTTCGTCGTCTTGCCATAGATCGTACCACCGACTCCGATCGGCGCTTTACTGCGAATCAATGATATCAACTCCGTCTCACAGGTCACCCGTTCCGGAAGCTCTGTATATGCCATTGATACACAATCAAGCCTATGCGCGTCACTACCGCCGATTCCCGGTTTCTTATACTTCATGGCAAGCTTCATCGCTCCTCTGTTCGATTCCTCCGGTTCACAGGCATTAAATACCTCAAAAAAATCAAATCTCTTGATAATCTCCGGTGATTTGTAGAATCTCTTCGTGTTCGTAAAACTCAGATACTTCTCTCCGCAAGGATGCGCCGGTCCGAGTATCCCCCCGTGACGATGTACAAAATCAATCAGTACGCTGACCGACATACCGCGCATCTCTAACAGGCGCATCTTAACGCCCTCGGGCATGATACAGATAATATGTCCCGCATCGCGGGTATCATATTCAATTCCTTTTAACACTACAAAATCTTCATGCACCTTTCCTTTCATATGATACTTCCAATGGCGGTATCCTTTATAAGTATCATGATCCGTAATCAACATTCCTTCAAATCCATGCTCTTTCAGTTTTGTAATGTATTCATCCAAACTTACTTTACTGTCAATAGAGCCCTCTTTTACATGGCAATGCATATCTATCTTCATTCCAGGGCCTCCTTCACTCTCTTTTTCCAACATACCCTTTCTTCAATCATAAAATAGTATGCCGGTATCATAATGATGTTGGGATCAAAAGGTATCTTGTCCCCATGATGGTATTATATCACATCTAATCAAAAAAACAACCAAACCGCCTATATATGGGTAAAATTGGTCGGTCCTTCATAGTTCTTCGTTTATAAATGTAATATCATCATCCTCCTGATCCTCCGAACCGCCTATATCTTTCTTTATATTTTTACCGCCTTTTTTCCCTTTTTCTTTTTGATCTCTGAGCTTCTTCTTATTCCTTCGGCCTTTATCCTTTTTACCGGAACCTCTGACGACATCGCTGTCGTCTTCACTCTCTCCCTCCTCTTCGTCATCCTCCAGGATCAATCTGGCACGCTCCACCTCAGATTCCATTGACACCTCCTCCCGTACCTGTCTCGAATATACTTCTTCTTTCTTTCCGATCTTTCTTGACTGCATCATAAACTGAAACCAGATACCTATAAGCGCCAGCGCCGCGCTGATCACATACCCAATCCACCAGTTCTTCTCATTCAGGCCAATCAACGCAGCTATCGCCATCCCTGCCGACAATCCTCCGGATATCCCTGTAACAACCGTAACAACCGCCTCTGTCTTAAGTATTGACAACACCGACATAATCAATGACACCGCAGCGCACACTCCCGCTAATATCCATGTACGCGGCCAAAGAAGTGAAGATACAATTCCCATCGTACTGATAAAAGTAAACACAAAAATCCCGAACTTACGAATCACGGCACACAACACGGCCAATACCAATGCACAAACCAAACTAGCTATGAGTATCTGCACGCCGGTAAGCCAAAAAACAGACGCTATTGCTATTCCAATACAAGCACCCACGGCTAATCCTACGAGCGCTGACAAGATTCTTACTAATTTCAGTCCGAAAAGGCAGACGACCACGCCAACCGCAATGATCACGGCAAAACTTATAACAGCCGCCTGAAAAGATCCCGCCAGGAACACACTTGTCGGTCCGTCCATGCCTCGCAATACGTTATCTCCCACACTCCATGCCATTTCCATAATATTTTCTCCTTATCATTTCCTGTCACTTATAGATTATATCATTATGAGCTTTTTAATACAATATAATATATCCGTTCCGAAAAAAAACTGCCGCACTTCGTGCAGCAGTTTTTTCGGCTTACTCATATAATGCAACCGCTCCTGTATCTGTCCCGTTCACAACATAATATACAGCATTCTCTTCTGGCTTGATATATAATTCTATTGTCTTAATATCGCCAATCTTCTTACCGGATGCTTTCCATGCTTTCTTGACATTGGCAACAATCGCGCTTTCTTCTATCTGCCTCCCATGATCCTCAACAATTGCATTTACCTTGATCTCTTTCTTCACTGTTTCCTTCTTTGCCGTTGTCTTCACAGGTGCTTTCTTCGTCGTTTCCTTCTTTACCGCAGTCTCTTTCTTCACTACTGTTTCCTTTTTCGCGGCTGTTTCCTTCTTCGCCGGAGATTGTCTCTTTACTGATGTTGTCTTCGTCGTTGTCTTCTTCTCAGGTGCCTTGACTTCTACTTCCGCAGTTTTTTCTTCCACAGATGCTTTAACCGGCTGAGTCGCAGCGTCCGCCGGCTTTTTCCCCGGTTCCGCTTTCTCTGTCTTTCCCGCATTATTTGCTGCTTTTTCCGTCGCCTGTGTCTCCTTGATCGTTTCTTTTGCAGTATTCACTGCCTCTTTCTTACTTGCAGATGTTGCTCTTTTTGTAGCCATCTTAATTCCTCCTCATTTCTTCTGGCACTCCATCCAGTCAGAAGTAAAACTCATGCTTTGTCTGATTAAACCTCGTCACCGAGTCGTGAATATTATAACACATTCTTTCAAAAATGCAATTAGAATTCTTAAACCCTGTACAATGTGTCTATATGGTATACTTTTTTCTATTTTTTTCCATTTTCATTATACAATTTTCTTTATGCTAATATCTCCAAAACTATCCCTGCCGATACAGCTGCCGCAAATAATACAGTGATCACCCTAAAATTCTCCCGCTTATCCTGGTTCACCCTGCATAATACGACAAGTCCGATCCCCGCGCCTGTACACAAACCGGCGATGACAGAAGCAAAAGAAATCGCTTTCCCAAGATATAACTGAGTCAGAATCACAGACGCCGCACAATTCGGAATCAACCCGACCGCGGCGGCGGCCAAAGGCTGAAGCAACGTATCTCCCAGTAAGAACGCCGACAATTGCTCTATTCCAAATACCTCTACACAAAGATTCAATCCGCCTGTAAACAAAAAAAGATACACGAATATCTTAGCCGTATGATCCCATGCCGACCGTAGGATTCCCTTCTCTTCGTTATGGTCGCCCCACTCCCTGCACAGATTTCCCTTTTCCTTCGGCGTCGATATCTTCTTTGCCAGCAGCAAGTCTACCAGATATCCCGTTATAACCGCGATCACAATCTTAGCCGCAAGTAATGAACACACTTCCGCAACAGCATTCGGATTCCCGATCATAATCAGGATTGCCTCATCAGAAGTCGCTATGAAAACCGACACGAGCGTTCCCATCGATATGATCCCGCCGGCATAGAGATTTGCCGCCATAACAGAAAAACCACACTGAGGAATACACCCAAGCAAAGCTCCCGCAGCCGGACCTGCCTTTCCCACTCTCAAAAGTATCTTCTCCGTACATGCGCCTGAGTATTGTTCCAAAACCTCGATCAACACAAATGCCGCAAACAGATACGGCAGCATCTTCAGACTGTCTATACCGGTATCAATAAGAATCTCTTTTATCATATCCATAATATATACGATTTCCCTTTCATTTTATATGCAGACAAAAACTATGGTATATAAAACCAACAGGGTAGCGCCTATGGTCTACCCTGTCCGATTCTCTTATGTGTCCCGCATCATACGGTTCATATCTTATTGACGTCTCTCAAAAACTACCCGCGATATATCATCTCTAACATACCCGCAGCCCTGTCCACCCCAAGCCTGCTCACATTAAGCAAAATCTGATGTGATAACGGGCTGCCCCACTCACGGCCCGTATGAGACTCATAATAATACTTCCTCTCACGATCAACCCTTTTAATCCTGTCCGCCGCTTTCTTTTCCGAAAGATCATATCTTGCTGCAATCCTTCTAACCCTGTCCTCCATATCGGCACAGATAAAAACATCGATACAATTCGGAGCGCCCTTAAGAATATAATCTGCACATCTGCCTACGATCACACAAGGTCCCCTTCCTGATAATTTCCGAATGATCTCTGACTGCAGTTCATATAACTGTTCATTCAACGGCTGGATATATTCGTCCGAACGAATCGAATCCTTATATTCCATGGGGGAGATTACATACCCTCTCAAAAAACCGTTCAGCGTCGTCTCATCTACTGCCCGCGCCGTCTCTTCTCTGATATCTAACTTCTCCGCCGCCATTCTGACCAGATTATTGTCATACAACGGAATATCAAGCCTGGTTGCCAACATGTTCCCAATCTCATGACCCCCGCTCCCAAACTGACGGCCAATCATAATAATCTTGTGTTCTGCCATATCTCTTCCTCCTTTCCGGTATCCTTCCTGTTATCTGCATTACACGATCCGTTATTGCTTCTTCGTTAATGTTGATTGACTTCTTATATCATTTACAGGTTTCCTGACGCTTTGGCGTACGATTTAAAATCAGGAGCCTGTTTCCACCAGATATCCCTTCTCCCTCAGCATATCTTCTATCAGGTCTAGAGTCTCTTCTTTATCTGCCGTCACCGTATGATAATGATAATTAGAAGTAATATTCTTAAGAGGACTGGACTTTCCATTACGGATGTCGTCCATAAATTCGGCCGCCCTCCGTCTGGAACCAACATTCAATTCTACCTCTATCCGTCCATATACTCTGTGATTAACCATCACGTTTTTTACAAAGCCCCCAAGATCCACGATCGCACACAGCTCATCCTCCAGTTGTTCATCCGTATGCTGTACTTTATATACCCTTCTTGCCGACTTTACCGTATTCAATATATACCCTCTGTTCGTGGAGATAATATCGTAACCCGAGGCGCGAATCAACGCAATATCCTGTACAATCACCTGACGGCTCACATGGTACATCGACGCCAGCTTTGTTCCGGATAAAGGAGCCACGCTCTTTTGCATCTGACCGATAATACCCTCTCGTCTGTCCTGGCCAGTCATAATCCTCCCTCCCCTTTAAAGTATTATATCATTGTATATGAAATATGCCAAGACAAATATCTTGATAAGACGGTATCCTTAAATTCTTTTTTCCTGAATCCCAGACTATTTAACATCTCCCATTGTTCCTCCAGAAGCCGGCATATCTCCCGGTCATACTTCGAACAGTGTTCATACATATATTCCAACCGCAGACGATATGCATCCATCTCTCTGTCCTCTTCTTCCTCCTCCCTGCAGACCCGTCTGCCCTTTTTTAATTCTTCTGCCCACTTCTCTTCTTTTCTTGATTCCATTCCTATTCTTCTCCCCGGCAAACCGTCCTACTGCTTATTACACCCTACATATTGCTTTTCTTGCCTATTCTATCAAGATATAAACTTCAGTTCCTAATATCTGAGAATATTCTTTTTCTTTTTCTTTCTCTTTCTTAATCCTTTCCAGATATTCATATTTTTCTCTCCTGTATCTGTCAGGCAGCAATTTCCCCAACGAGTCGTATTCCACAGAATTCGTTATTTCCAATACCAATGCATGGTTTGGAATCTTTGGCTTTCTTCCCACGGCCTCCGGGTAGAGAAATTCACTTTTATCCTCCCAATCCCCGGGATTGCGGACTCTTACAACTTCCCTGAAAGTATGCTTCACCATATCTTTCACTTCATTCGTTACCAACGCTTTTCCTGATTCTGACGACTGCCTCAAAATACTTAGCTGTTCTTCACTTAGATATTCGATATACAGGTTATTCCTCTGATAAATATGCGTAAGTCCCATGGTAGATTCCTTTTCATACGGATTCTGGTCTTCTGCCGCATGACATACAAATCCCAGACTGCTATTCACCAATTCCTTATCCAGGTCTTCCACGTCCAACATTTCCATCAGATATGCGTCCAGATTCGCCCGGTATACTGACTGAAGCTCCAGATAGTAACGACTCAGACGTTCTTCCTCCAATAATCCTTTTTCTTTTCCAAGCTCATAATTATAACGCTCCATATATTCTTGATTCATCTTCGCTTCCCTTCGGATATTCTGACGATTCTCATCGTCTATCCTACTGTTTCTTACTAAATACCCTTCTGCCGCTATCAGAAGCGATATCATACTGCACGTAAAAAGCACTGCTTTTCTCACTATCCTTCTTTCCTCTCCCTCCTAAAACCGAACAGACTGAATACGAATATATGCATTTCCGGCGCGGTTTTTCTCAGGAGCCGCATAATCCGAATCCTCCGGTGAAAGATAGTATTTTTCTCCCCAAGATGACACTTCAATCCTTCCGTCGTCTGTTAATCCCGTTACCGTCATGGCATGTCCTCCGTCCATCTGAACAGGTTCCCCTTCATCGTCCTCCAGCCTTACCGGACATGTACTGATAATCACCCGATTCCCTGATTCCTCTTCATCCTTGCATCTCTGGTATACCTCATCCAGTTTACATTCTATATTCTCAATCTTTACCGGTATATTATGCCCCCGCATATATCTTTCAAATCGGTATATCCTGTCCTCCGGCGTCGTTCCCCTGCCGATGGTCGAAGAAAGATCCTCCTTCTCATCATAAATATCGTATTCCCGCCGCATGACCTTTACTTTTTTATGATTGTCACTGGCACAGTAGAGGTCGATAATAAGCCGGTTATAATCTACATAGCTATATCCATTCACATTCTCCAGAAAAAGAGGAAAACCAAATGTCTGCTCGAACTCTTCTTCTTTTCTCCTGAATTCATCTACGACAATATTGGCAAACGCAACATACCCGCATCCTTCACTGTTCAGTTTCTGAAGCAACTCGTCAATCTCCTGATCAGAATACCCTGCATATTCTTCATAACTGTGAATCAATTCCCTTATATAAGTCCTGTCAGAATCCAACCCCCTTTGCCAAAGCGTATACGGACCATTTTGATCCCCGCCTCTATCATCATACCCCATGGCAAGCCGCATACCCGCATTCATAATCTGCCTTCGCCATGGATCGTCTTCATTCAAGGTATAAGCTCCCTGCCGGAATGCGCCTGCAATCTCTGTCTGCCCTTTTTGTATTAATGCACGGATACCCTCACTGTCTGCAAATAAGCCGTTTGTTTCTGCGGCTATCTCATCGAATTTCTCTGTTTTCTGCCGCCACTCCTCATATAGTCTCTGGCTGTTATTCGCCAGCGCTTCATATTGCTCGGCTTTCCAGCAATAATATATATAGAAAAGTACATTTTCTTCCGTCTGCATCTTCCTTCGATATATCTCCTCACTTGCCAGATAACCTTCTTTCATTTTCAGCGAATTCTCCATCTGAGCAAATATCGTCTCGCCATCCAGTATCTCATCGCCTACTCTGACGCCTAATACCCTAAAATCTTCCATATCCGCATCATTTGCAATCTGCATCGCTTCAATTATGATATGATAATCCGAAAGCTGCTGTTTCAGGGCATCAAAAGCCTCGCTCTTAATTTCAAGATTGCCCGCAAATAAGTCAATATTTTTCTCAATCAATTTCAAAACTCTCTGGTCCTCTTCCATACGGTCTGACGCTCGCATGCACTGTCTCTTTATATCTGCCGGACTCAAATAATCACTTCTTTGTATAAGCCACACCCCCTGCCCCTTCCGTCACCTTCTCTATATTCCTCTGCTTACATTCCCTGCAAGCTGTCCCATCATCTCATCAAAATTCTCAAACGCCTCATTGAGTCCCCTAATATTCTCTACCTCCCGGTCTAACAAATCCCCCAAGGCAGAAATTCTTTCCTGGGATCTTTCATATGCCGCCTTACCGTTCGCATTTGCCGGAATCGTCGATCTTGTATCCTGCGAATCCAGCGGTACTTTCATCAGGCAGGAAGCTGCGCTTTCTATCTGCATGGCATCCTTTTCTATATTTTGCCGGTTAACCCGTATCTTATCTGCCATTTTTCCCCTCCTTCTCACCCGTCCTTTTACCGCCTGCTTTCACTGCGGGATTCCTTGCCAATTCTTCCGACGGCGCTTTGCATTTGAGAAGCGGCGCTTTCGGGAAAATCATGCAGGGGAAGACGTACCCTTTGACAGGCGCCGTTCTTAAACAAAAGCCCTTCCTTGAACTCCGGATACTCTCTCATAGATAAAACCGGAAAGATCGGCACAACTCCCTGTGAACTTAATACAAGTCCCTCTGCAGCCTGCCTGATCAACTTATCCATCCCACTCATTCCCCGGGATTTCGCCGCATGAACCGTAACAATACAGGTAATGCCGAGAGCGCTTCCTTCCTTTATAAGCGAAGCGGCCCGCTCCGAGTCTCCCTTCATCAATTCCGTAAAATCATCCAGATCATCTATCAATACCGTATAAAACGGCGTCTCTTCTATTAATTGTTTTGGGCTTATCCCTCGGTTCCCACGAAGCCCTTCCTTCAAAAATTGTCTTCTGCTTTCCAGCTCTCCAGAAAATTCCTCCAAAAATATATCTGCCTCCTTCTTTCCCTCTACATATAAGACATCCGGAAACCGGCGGTAATCATACATCTCCATACTCCGAGAATCAAACAAACAGACTCTTCCCCTTAAAACCGCCTGGTCCGCAAGTACCTTAAGCATATTTGTCTTTCCTATTCCTGTATTTCCTATGATTACAAACAAACCTGCAGTCCGCTCAAACCCTTTCAAAATTACCTCTTCAACCTCAAGTCCAACCAGATAACTGCTGCCGTCATCGTCATACTCCTTCATCATATTTACAAAAAAATCCGATGGAAGAACCGGGATATGCGGCGCTTCTTTGCCCGGATATTTCCTGCATATCTCTTGTACCAATCCTTTCAAGGCCCTGTCATACATGGTCTGATCTTCACATGGAACCATCGCATAGATCTGCGCCTCATGCACATTCTTCCCGCTTACCAGTACACGGCCTTTTTTATCCGTCTGTCTATATGCCGTTCTTCCCACTATCTGAAAAGTCTCGTTCTCATCAAAATGATAACCCGCTATTTTTTTGTTGAAATTATTCAAAGTTGCCTGACGGATTGCAGCCACTCTGTTTACAGAAGCAACCGTATAGATCCCAAGTCCCGCCCCATCCCGCGTAAGCTTTGTAAAGAATTCCTCTTCTTCGATTCCGGTTTCCCTCACAACATCAAACTGATCAATTGCTATTATAATCAGTTTTACGGACTCTCCTGTTAATTCCCGGTATGCCTCCCACGATGACGCCGCATATTCCGCAAACAATCTCTTTCTTATTGTGATCTCTTCTGTAATCCGCTTCTTAAACTTCCAATAACGTTCCTTATCATCAAGAGCTATGTATTCCGCCGTATGGGGAAGTCCTTTCAGCAGCATACAGCCGTTATTTCCATAATCCAAAATATAATAATTCAGATCGTCCACATCATTAGAAACGGCAAGACTCACTAAAACTGTTGTTAGAAATACTGTTTTTCCGAAACCCGCGGACGCTGCAAACAAGAGATTTCCGTCCTTTAAAAAGTTATGCTTAAGCTCCTTTTGCTTCTGGATTTGAGGAATATCCGTTTTCCCAAGACAAACTTCCAGCCCGGACTCTAACTTGTTCATCCTCGGCTCTCTCATGACTCCTGCATAAGGACTGACAAGCATCTCCTCAAGCGGCGGCAGCCACGGTCTCTTTACTTCTGCCGCCCCTTCATCTTCGAACACCTCCCTGATATGCGCAACCACCGCTTCCAACTGCGTCATACACGCGAGATACTCTCCCTTTTTGCCGCTTAAATCCTGATTGATTAGTTTTCCCTGTCCGAATTCATTTACCACATAGACACGCTCATCATCCGTCCCGGCCGGTTCCTTCGTCTCCCTATATGCGGCTCCGCTCCACGCGGATTGAAACACTTCATAGATTTCGTTATTTCCAACCTGTATATATGTCCTTCCGGGCAGGGTGATATTAGCCGCATCAGGCGTCTTTAAGATCTCCTTACTGTCACTCTCATTCTGCACTTTCAGGCATAACCGGAATCTACTGTTACTTAAAATCTGCTCATCTACAATGCCTGCCGGTTTCTGCGTCGCCAGAATCAGATGAATGCCAAGACTCCTTCCGATACGCGCCGCTGATACCAGCTCCTTCATAAAGTCCGGCTGTTCTTTCTTTAATTCCGCGAATTCATCACTGATGATAAAGAGATGCGGAATCGGCTCATGTGCCCCTCCCTCCTTAAACAATCTCATATAACCGTTAATATGGTTCACCCGATAATCTGCAAATATTCTCTGCCGCCGGGACAGTTCGGCTTTCACCGAGATTAACGCCCTCATACTCCCGGCGCCGTCCAGATTCGTGATCGTTCCAAGATGGTGAGGCAGCTTATGAAACATACTGGCCATACCGCCTCCCTTATAATCAATCAATAAGAATCCGACTTCATGGGGATGAAAATTCACCGCTAATGATAATATATAACTTTGAATTAATTCTGACTTCCCCGATCCGGTTGTCCCCGCCACCAAGCCATGCGGTCCATGGGCCTTTTCGTGCAGATTTAAAATCATCGTCTCATCTGCTGAGCGCATCCCAACCGGTACCGCCAGAGATCTGTCAGACCGACTCTCTTTCCATCTTCTGCGGATTTCAAGTTCTTCCGGACATCGTATCCCATACATTTCAAAAAAAGTAACAATTTTGGGGATATAACTGGTTACCCCCTGCTCATGCTCCACCATGCTAAGATCCCTCGCCAGCCATTCAAAATCCACATCCTGAACCTGATACAGCTTAAGCCCCTGATTCTTATATTCTCTGGCATCCAGAAGTAACCTTCCCTCTTCCGAATTCTCGACTTGTAAGACAGTATCTATATATTCCGGCAGATTGGCCCGAATATCGCCGGTAAAGATAACAGAAAAGCCCAACGTTCCCCCTTCCATGCGCAGGTACTCCATGATCCCGTGATCCATAATCCAGAAAGACTCCTGAATCAAGAATAGATAATGGGGCAGAGCATCCCCCTTACTCCCCCTCTCTTCTTTAAGATGTTCCGCCCGCTCTTTCAGAATCCTTCCCATACTTCCAAGCACAAGATCTCTTGTCCGTTCTGAACATACCATCCCAAACATATTCAGCGCAGGAAGCCGCACATGAGGAAGCCACCGCATCCACTGAAACTCGTCTTCATATTTCTTATCATAGATCACAATCATACGGAGATCATGATAGCTCTGAAAACATGCAACTTGTGCCGTCAGTATCTTTAGCTGCCGGCACAGGAGTTCTTTCTCTCCTACGATTCCAAGATGTGATTTTTTCAAGTTAACTATCTTTGGCTGATCAATCACAGAATACTTCTTCCTGATATTTTTCACATTCTCTGCCAGCTCATCTCTCCCTGCATCCCATGTCGGTTCCTTTCCTTCAATTACAAAACTCGTCCCTCCCAGGCAGTGACCGACTGCCACGTTCAGGAAATCATCCTCCGTGGGAACCCTCTCATAAATCCGGCTGCTATATTCTCTTATCATCCTTCCAAGCTCATCACACCCGGGAACTTGGTACGCATAAACTTCTTGCTCCCATTCGTAAGCCTCCGCAATTTCTCTCTGTTTACGCCACAGATAATTAAGATAAGACTCCTCGTGTTTTTGATTCTTGTTTTTCAATGCCTCTTTCTCATCTATGTATCTGATTCCGGAAAATATTGCCGTCATTCCTGCCGCCATCGCGGACATCAGCAGATAGACGCCTCGTCCTGCTATCATACCGATTGCAACGGTCACCACGGCCATTCCCACCGACGGCAGAACAGCCATAAGAAATCCTTTCCTGTCTTGCCTCTCTCTTTCTTTCGGAAATTCCAGTAAGATTCTTTCTGTTGACGGCTTTTTCATCAGCCTCGGAGACCGTTTATAGATTGGAAAGCTGTCTGACCTCTGTATCCTGGGACATTCTCGCAATGTCGTTGTATAGTCTCCGGAATCCCCCCATATCATAAGGCGGTCTTCCCATACTTCTATCTTTACATTCTTTAAAAATAAAACATCTCCCGGACACAACCCTGATCCTCCTGTTTCCAGTTTCTGTTGATTCAGATACAGATACTTCGGATTCTCCTCCTCTCCACATTCAAAGAAATACTGCATACCCCGGATATATAGATAACTTTCCAGAACCGGTATCCGAATAACAGCCTCCTCCCCCGAAGATATACTGACGTTCTCCCCACGCTCAAATAGTCGCCGCTCACCGCTGAGACAGAATACTCTATCTGTTTTTCCTGATTCCTGTTCATATTCCCTTTCCTCTATAATCGGATACTCCCGATATCCGTATCTTGATTGCATCAGCAGATACCTCATAATTCCCCCTGTTTTTCCTGATATTCATAACTTGTCTCATTCTCCGACTCTGCATGGATTCCAAGCTTCCCGGCAAGTTCCTCTATTTCCCTCACCAACTCCCTTTTTCGCTCGCTTTTCTCTTTCCCGGATAATTCCTCATCCTCTCCCACCTGACGCAATTCATGCATAAAAGCATATAAAAGAAGCTGGTCGTCCGACATTTTCATTGCAAGCTCTTCCGCTTCCTTTACTTCCATGCGTCCCAGATGTATCCAGTAATCCAGGACATTCTCACTGGACTGATACGTCACCTTGCTCAGAATATTCTCCTTATCTTCTGCGCTGAACGTGTCCACAGCCTGTCCCTGAATATAAGCCGCCGCAAGCATATATTTCCACGCATGATCCATTTCTTCAACCCGGAATCCTTTCAGTGAATCAATCATCGCCCTATAATCCTTCCGGATATAGGCGTCTCCCGCAACTCTTAACCCCTTCTGCCTCGGCATATACCATCCAAAGCTATATACCGTCGCAAAACTCAGAAAAATCAACAAAAATATAGATAGCACGCTATATTTAATCAATCTCTTATAACTACGACTCCTCACTTTTATCATAGTCCTCTTCTCTTCCTCAAGAAGATTATCATAATATTCTGACAATATCTTTTTCTCTTCCTGTATGGTATCAGGTTCAAAAAAAACTGCCGTCATACCTTGCGCCTTCAAGATCTCTATTCCTCCATAGAGATAATCTTCATACGGTCTCGTTCCTTCCAGGAGATAACCGATCAACGCCTGATACTGTCTCAGAAACTGCTTCATTCTGTTCTTCCCGTCGGATAGAATCGTATCTCTTCTTCTCACCTTCACCCTTCCCAGGATGTCATAGTACAGATTCTCTGGTTCAAGCGGAAACTCATATCTCTGATACAGCTCTTCAAGATCTGCCACCTGCAACAAGAATCTGATCCTCATAACACAGTCCTCTTTCCTCAGTTCCTCTGCTTCCTTCATCCCCCGCAGGTCAAAGTTCATACAGACTGTTTCCTTCTCCTCTTCTATCTTACACGGAAGAAAAAGATGATGCCCTTCCTCCAGGCGCTTAAAATCATATACTGTCTTTGCCGACATATCACTCTTCCGAATCCGAATCTTCATAACCTTTCCCTTTTCTTATCATTCCTATGGAACATCCACTATTTTAAAGAGCTGCACCAAATGTCTGCTTAATTGCCGGCAAACCTTATATCTAAGACATCTCCGTTATATATCTCTCCCTGGCAAAAGGTCAGCATAGGATTCACATAAGCGCTTCGGCGCATGGAATACACGCAAAGCTGTGCCCCTTGATTCCGATACCGTATATTTACGGATTCTGAGAAAAGATCATTTTCAAGCAAAACCTTGTAGACAGATTCTATCTTCTGCTCAGGGCGCACCATAATATCCAGTTTTTTGCCCTCCTCCATAAATGTCACTATCATTCTTCTCATCCCTTTCGACGCAGCTTCTCAACCGTTCGGACGCCGGATTTCGGGCGTCGAATTTTCCGAAGCCCCAAAAGCAATATGAAAATTCCCATCAATAAAAATTCCGAAAAAAAACCTGTCTCCGAATATACCTCCGCCTTTTCAGCCGCCCCTGATACAATATGATCCCGTGTTTCTTGAAAGAGTTGACTGCGGATACTCCAAAGCATCTCCTTCTCACTGCATCTTCTTACTCCAAAGACTTCCCGTCTGATATGTACCAACGCATCCTCCCTCTCCATACGGCGCTCGCCTGCCTTACGGTCAGTATCTTTTGCAAAGACAGGGAGACCGTACAGATCACTTAACGGAATCTGATTTATATCCCTGCTATCGGACATATCCGGATCAAGTCTTATATTGCTGCCGCTACCCACCGAATCTACTCCTGGTATCTATCCGCGGTTCATCGAACCTGCCGTCCGATCAAACTCTGCATACTGCCGGGCATTCATCACAACCCCCTGTCCGATCGCACTGATCAATTCCCTCATTGCATCAAAACTCGGCGCCATCTCCGCAACCCGCGCGGCGAATCCTTCATACCCACTCCCTTCCCACAACTCCGGGAGCCTTCTGTTCACCACATCGTTCAGATAATTCTGGAGAGCCGTAACATCCTCAACATGGCTTCCTATCTCCTGCCCGCTCACGATAACATCCTCTGTGTTCATTCTAATACTCATATTCCTTTTTCCTCCTTCTTATAAAAAAATATATCTGCACTGCTAAAACTACGAT
Organism: uncultured Dorea sp.; assembly: GCA_947564705.1. GTDB lineage: Bacteria > Bacillota > Clostridia > Lachnospirales > Lachnospiraceae > Sporofaciens. The sequence goes on from CANODD010000028.1 coordinate 15,541, forward strand.
AAATCCGCCGAACACTGCATATACGCCTGGTCTTTTCATCTTCTTTTTGTCCGAGATCTCGGACACATGCCGAACCTTGCTGCGATCATGCTTCTGATTCTGATTCTGATTCTGCATAACATTTCCGATATCAGCCAGACTTCTGTCCTGCTTCTGTCCTTCGGAACAATCCTCCGCCTCCAACGGGTCCGCGACAAATTGATAAACCTGCGTATATTCTGCTTTTCCGATTCTTGTATAAGGAAGCTTTGACGCAAAATCAGCAAGAATATTCCGATTCGCAAAGCTGGATTCTTTCTTTATCCTCTGGGCTTCGCTTAATCCTTCCGCAATCGTCTCTTCTGATTTCATCTGAGCCTCCTTCGCCTGTTTCTGCAACCCCCCTGCATACTCTCTGGCCGAATCCGCCGTCTTCTTCGCATATTCTGCATATGCACTGTTATTCGCAAGCAAATTTTCCTGAAGGAGTCCATAATTCTCCGTCATTTTGCTTATATTCTCCAGGATAAACAGATCATCCGTCTGCGGTCCGAAACCTGCCAGCCGTCCATTATATGCGGCGATTGCCGCAATCTCTTCCTCATGCCTTTGCATGTATTCTCTTCTGGCTTCGCCGGCCCTTAATATCATCGGCTCTGCATATCCTGACCTCGCCAGCTCACAGATACTCTCGCTGTCCAGTTCCTTTGCACTCTGTACTTCTCCGATCATATTACAAAGTTCCATATCCTCTTCCTCAAGCCATGTAAGCAGCTTCTCACCGGACTGCTGCCATTCGTCAGGCTGTTCCGGTATTTCTTCTGACTGATCCGGTACTTCTCCCAACTGCCCTAGAGATTCCTTTCCTTCCTCCGGCTGGTTCGGTACTTCTCCCAACTCTCCGGGAAATGCCCCTTCTTCTTCCGGCCGGCTTGGCGGTTCCTTTGGCTGCTCGGTCGGTTCCTCCGGCTGTTTGGGCGGTTCCACAGGCTGCCCTCCGATCTGCTTGATATATTCCCGCATCTTCTGATTATTTTCAAGAAGTCCGTTT
>CANODD010000029.1 GCA_947564705.1 uncultured Dorea sp.
TTCTGTCAAATATATGAAACAATTACTTCCCACATATAGTAGAATAGTAAAAAGTAGTAGGATAGTAAAAGAGCTGCCGTAAGAAGTTCATCTTACGGCAGCCCTTTTTGTCTCAGAAATCAGTATAACTTTTTCCCGCTTCCATTGTAACGCCCTTTGCAGCCGCCATCTCCGGCACCGTCACCAACTGATATCCCGCTTCAATTAGCTTGGGGATCAGTTCCATAGCGGCGTCTACGCTTTCGCTATGAATATCATGCATCAGGACTATATCTCCATCCTTCACATTCTCCATAACCATATTAACCGTCGTCTCCGCATTCCTGGTCTTCCAGTCCAGAGTATCTATATTCCACAGAATCATCGGCATCCCGACAACAGATCTCATTGTATCGCTGATTGCGCCATAAGGCGGACGGACCACAGCCGCTCCCTGCCCTGCAATCTCTGCAAACTTCTGGTTTGTCCGGTCTATCTGGTCACGGATTCCTTCCTCATCCATCTTGGAAAGATCCGGATGGTCGTACGAATGACTCGCAATCTCACACCCGATTTCCTTCATGCGTCTGATTTCATCCGGATAGAGACCCGCATTCTTCCCCAGCATAAAGAATGTCGCATGGGCATGATACTCTTCCAGGACGTTGAGCAATTCCCCTGTCCGTTTCCCCGGGCCGTCGTCAAAAGTCAGCGCAATCATCGGTCTGCCCGGGTCCACCTTAAGCTCTTCCACGGACTGAAGGACTCCGTCCTCACCGAAAATATATTTTGTTAAGCCAAGATACATCACTCCTGTCGCCATCTTACCGTCTTCCGCAAAATAATAACTCGAGCCGTCGATATCCTGCCTGCCGGTTCTCATCCTCCCATCCTCTCCCAGATAGTATTTACAGCTTTCCAACTCAAGCCAGCCGACTTTAAGAATCCCTTCGGAATCCAGATAATATCTCCCTTGGGCCGTATCCTGCCAACCGGTCTTCATCTTTTCGTCTTCACCAAAATAATACGTGTTCCCTTTTGACACCACAAAATCATTCTTCACATATGTACCGTCGTAACGCCTGAACCGATCGCCGTCCCATTCTCCCACCGGATTCTTTACCGTAAACACGGCGTTCTGAGTCTCTATACTGACTCGTCTGACCCATTCTTTTTCAAGAGAATCTCTGATATGGTCCTCTAGCTGTATGCTCATCGGATACTCGCCTTCTGTCATAGTATCCGCATCGCATACGATTGTATATCCTCTCCCTGATCTCAAATCCCTCGTAAGATCTCCCACCGTATATCCTGACTTCTCATCAAGTACCGTCTTCGGATCTCCCTCGGCTTCTACTTCGGCTTCTACTTCGGGCATCTCCTCTCCCTGAATCACGGCGCTTTCCTCAAGCTTTAGACTGATCTTTGCCTCCTGCATATCCGCGGAAGCCGCCGTCATTCCAAAAAGCGGTATCTGGAAGATGACCAAAAGCGCAAGGATGCGCAGACACATCCTTATTCTTCTCACTTTTTTTATTCTTTTCTTTTTGATCTGCTCCCTCTCTTTACTATAGTCCCTTGTCATATGTATCTCTCCCCTTGTCAGACTATTCGATAACTTGCTCCCCACCATCTTGTTTCAAAGTTATAGTTTGAGTATATCAGGATAACAAAAATAATACAAGGAATCTTATAGTAAGATTCCTTAATTATTTGTAATACTTATTTAATAATTCTAACGCGAAGCACTTCCTTCACATTCTCAAGTTCTTCCGCCACACTGTCCGGCACCGGACTGTCAATATCAATCATCGTATACGCGTATTTTCCTTTGCTCTTATTCGTCAGATCCGCGATATTCATGTTATCCTTCGCCAGGATCTTCGTAAACTGACCGATCATGTTCGGCACGTTCCGATGCAGAAGAAGAAGCCGGGTATTATCTCCCTTAACTCCCATATCACAGTTCGGATAATTTACTGAATTTTTGATATTTCCATTCTCCAGATAATCCTTCAACTGCTTTACCGCCATCTTGGCACAATTATCCTCAGACTCTTCCGTAGACGCCCCGAGGTGCGGAATCACGATCGCGCCTTTCACTCCGGCGGTCACAGGCGTCGGAAAATCTGACACATAACGCTTTACATGCCCGGATAAGAGAGCGTCTACCATCGCCTCCTCATCCACCAGCACGTCTCTCGCGAAATTAAGAACCACGACGCCCTTCTTCATCAGCTCGATAGCGTTCTTGTCAATCATCCCCCTGGTCTGTTCGATCGCCGGAACATGGATCGTAATGTAATCGCAGTCCCCGTATAATTCGTCCACCGTCTTTGCGTGATGAATACTTCTTGACAATCTCCACGCGGAATCTACCGACACATAGGGGTCATATCCGTATACATCCATACCAAGATTTGTGGCTGCATTCGCAACCAGCACGCCGATCGCTCCCAGGCCGATGACTCCTAATTTCTTGCCTTCCAGTTCACATCCCGCGAAGGCTTTCTTCGCCTTTTCCGCGTCCTTCGCGATATTGCCGTCTTCCTCATTCTCCTGCACCCAACTGATGCCGCCGATGATATCTCTGGAAGCAAGAAGCATACCTGCGATAACCAGCTCTTTTACTCCGTTGGCATTCGCTCCCGGCGTGTTGAACACTACGATTCCTTTCTCCGCGCATTCTTCTAACGGGATGTTATTGACCCCCGCTCCGGCACGGGCAATCGCCTTAAGCTTCGGCGAAAACTCCATATTGTGCATAACCGCGCTTCTTACAATAACCGCATCTGCTTTCTCCATCGTGCTTACAGGAACATATTCTTCTGTCAGTCTTTCCAGTCCTACGTCAGAGATTGGATTTAGGCAATGATATTTATACATGATTACAAATTCTCCTCTTCAAACTTCTTCATAAATTCAACCAGCGCCCGGACGCCTTCGGTCGGCATCGCGTTATAGATACTTGCACGCATGCCTCCCACCGTACGGTGCCCTTTCAGGTTCTCGAATCCCGCCGCTTTCGATTCTTGAATAAATCTGGCGTCTAATTCCTCATCTCCTGTTACGAAAGGAACATTCATAAGCGAACGGTCTTTTGGCACCACGGTTCCGCTGAACATCTTACTCTGATCCAGATAATCATATAAGATCTTCGCTTTCTTCTCGTTATGCTCCTTCATCGCCGCAAGTCCGCCCTGCTTCTTAATCCACTTGAATACCTTGCCGCAGATATAGATTCCGTATGCCGGCGGCGTATTGTACAGAGATCCTGCGTCCGCATGTGTCTTATACTTTAACATAGTCGGTGTCCCCGGAAGTACGTCGTCCGTGATCAAGTCTTTACGGATGATTACGATAACAGTCCCCGCAGGGCCGATATTCTTCTGCACTCCTCCGTAGATAACACCATACCTGGACACATCCACCGGTTCGGACAGGAAACAGGAAGAGACGTCTGCCACCAGAAGCTTTCCTTTGGTATCCGGCAGTTCTTTATATTTCGTCCCATAGATCGTATTATTCTCACAGATATACACATAATCCGCATTTTCAGAGATCGGAAGATCCTTACAATCCGGAATATAGGAGAATGTCTTATCTGCGGAGGAGGCTACAATATTGACTTTTCCGTATTTCTTCGCCTCTTCAGCCGCCTTCTTCGCCCACTGCCCGGTGACGATATAGTCCGCTTCCTTATTCTTCATAAGATTCATCGGAATCGCGGCAAACTGCTGCGACGCGCCGCCCTGCAGGAATAATACCGCGTAATCCTCCGGAATCTCCATCAATTCACGCAGATCTGCCTCTGCTGTATCGATAATCTCCTGAAACGCCTTTGAGCGGTGACTCATCTCCATGACTGACATTCCTGTTCCATTATAATCTAACATTTCCTCTGCTGCTTCTCTCAGCACTTCCTCCGGTAATACCGCCGGTCCTGCCGAAAAATTGTACACTCTGCTCATATTCGTTCCTCACCTTTCTGTTATATACATCTCATTGCACCGTCATTCGGCGCCGCAATCGGAATAATTCTTACCTGCCTTTTTCAAGATCTTTTTCATCAAAGACTTCGTCGATCGCTTTGCCCGGCGCTACCATGGGCCATACCTTGTCGTCACAGTCGATCTGACAGTCGATAACCACAGGCCTGCCTGATGTCAATGCCCTTGCGAATGCGTCCCTGAATTCTTCTTGTGTAGCCGCACGGATTCCTTCCGCTCCCATGGCTTCTGCCAGCTTCACAAAATCTACGGCGTCATTGAGTACAGTCGCCGAATATCTCTGTCCATAGAACAGATTCTGCCACTGGCGGACCATTCCCAGCACGTGATTATTAATAACAACCTGAATCACCGGAATATTATGGCGCACAGCCGTCGCAATCTCGTTCATATTCATACGGAAACAGCCGTCGCCGGCAATATTGACCACCGTCTTATCCGGCATACCCGTTTTCGCGCCGAGCGCCGCTCCCAGTCCATAACCCATAGTTCCAAGCCCTCCTGAAGTCAGGAGAGTCCTCGGCCTGGCATAACGATAGAACTGAGCCGCCCACATCTGATGCTGACCGACCTCGGTTACCACGATCGCATCGCCCTTCGTCTGACGGTAGATCTCCTCCACCACATAAGGACCCGTCAAGATGTCCGGATGATAGGACAGCGGATACCGCTCCTTATACTCCATAATCTTTCCGATCCATTCCTTATGCTCCTGCTGCTTTAATCTCTCGTTCAGAATACCGAGCACTACTTTGATATCTCCGGTCACCCCCTGAGTGATCAGTACATTCTTATCCATCTCCGCAGGATCGACGTCAATCTGCAGGATCTTGGCATGACTGGCGAATTTCTTCGCGTTACCGGTTACACGGTCGCTGAATCTTGCCCCGATTACGATCAGAAGATCGCACTCGCTGACCCCATAATTTGAAGTCTTTGTTCCATGCATGCCAAGCATACCGGTATAGAGCGGGTCCGTCCCCGGAAACGCTCCTTTTCCCATAAGGGAATCCGTCACCGGCGCATCTACTTTCCTGACAAAAACGCCCAGTTCCTCGCTGGCGCCGGACAGAATCGCGCCGCCGCCTACGAAGATGTATGGTTTCTTTGCTTCCGTAATCAGCGAGACCGCCGCCTCAAGCTCCGCTTCACTCACGTCTTGCGTGGGAACTGCCGGCTTAGGAATTTCCTTCTGATACTCCGCCTTATTCGCCGTTACATCCTTTGGAATATCAATCAGTACCGGTCCAGGTCTTCCCTTCTTCGCAATAACAAATGCTTTCCTGATCGTATCGGCAAGGACATTCACGTCCTTTACTATATAATTATGCTTTGTGATCGGCATTGTGATTCCTGCAATATCAATTTCCTGGAAGCTGTCTTTTCCCAGAAGGCTTACTCCCACGTTACAGGTAACCGCCACGATGGGGATCGAATCCATATATGCGGTGGCAATGCCTGTCACAAGATTCGTCGCTCCCGGACCGCTGGTCGCAAAACATACGCCGACTTTTCCGGTTGCCCTTGCATATCCGTCCGCCGCATGGGCCGCTCCCTGTTCATGGGAGGTCAGGATATGCTTAATCTCATCACTATGCTTGTATAATTCGTCATATACATTCAGGATGGCGCCCCCCGGATAACCAAACACGGTATCGACGCCCTGCTCTTTTAAACATTCGATCAATATCTCTGATCCCGTCAACTGCATATCTGTCATTCTCCTGTCTTTTATATCTTATTTCCCAGGTATCTCCAGGATTGCCCCGCGGTTACCGGAGGTTACCATCGCCGCATACCTTGCCAGATATCCTGTCGTCACTTTCGGCTCCCTCGGCTTCCATGCTTCTCTTCTCTTCGCCAGCTCCTCGTCTGATACGTCAAGCTCCAGCTTCAGATTCGGAATATCTATCTTGATGATATCCCCCTCCTCCACCAACGCGATAGGTCCGCCGACCGCTGCCTCCGGAGATACATGCCCGATGGAAGCTCCCCTGGAGGCTCCGCTGAACCGTCCGTCTGTAATCAGCGCCACGCTGGAACCAAGCCCCATTCCTGCAATCGCAGAAGTCGGATTGAGCATCTCTCTCATACCCGGACCGCCCTTCGGCCCTTCGTAACGGATCACCACCACGTCACCCGCCGCGATCCTGCCGCCTTTAATCGCGTCAATCGCATCTTCTTCACATTCAAACACTCTTGCCGGCCCTTCATGGACAAGCATCTCTTCTACCACCGCGGAACGCTTCACTACGCTGCCGTCCGGGGCCAGATTGCCTTTTAATACGGCAAGGCCTCCCGTCTGTGTATATGGATTGTCGATAGGGCGGATAACTTCCGGATCTTTGTTCACCGCATCCTTGATATTCTCCCCCACAGTCTTTCCTGTCACCGTCATACAATCCGTATGAAGCAAATTCTTCTTATTCAACTCTGCCATAACGGCATATACTCCGCCTGCTTCATTCAGATCTTCCATATATGTAGGACCTGCCGGAGCCAGATGACAGAGATTCGGCGTCTTCTCACTGATACCGTTGGCAAAGTCTATCTCAAAATCCATCCCGATCTCATGTGCGATTGCCGGAAGATGAAGCATACTGTTTGTCGAACACCCCAGCGCCATATCTACGGTAAGCGCATTCAGGATGGCTTTCTCTGTCATGATATCTCTTGGACGGATGTTCTTCTCCAATAACTCCATTACCTTCATACCTGCCTGTTTTGCAAGGCGGATTCTCGCCGAATAGACCGCGGGAATGGTTCCGTTTCCGCCAAGTCCCATTCCAAGCACCTCTGTCAGGCAGTTCATACTGTTCGCCGTATACATACCGGAACAAGAACCGCAGGTCGGACATGTCTTATTCTCGAATTCACACAGATCTTCATCCGTGATCTTTCCTGCCGCATTCGCTCCTACCGCCTCGAACATGCTGGAAAGACTCGTTTTCTTTCCTTTTACATGGCCCGCAAGCATGGGACCGCCGCTGACGAAGATCGTCGGAACGTTGATTCTTGCCGCCGCCATCAGAAGCCCCGGCACATTCTTATCACAATTCGGCACCATCACCAAGGCGTCGAACTGGTGCGCAAGCGCCATAGCCTCCGTGGAATCTGCGATCAGATCTCTGGTAACCAGTGAATATTTCATTCCGATATGTCCCATGGCGATTCCGTCGCATACCGCGATCGCCGGGAATACGATGGGTGTCCCGCCTGCCATGGCGACTCCCTGCTTTACTGCATTTACAATCTTATCCAGATTCATGTGTCCCGGAACGATCTCATTATAAGAACTGACGATCCCTACCAGAGGACGGTCCATCTCTTCTTGTGTAAGCCCCAGCGCATTGAACAATGAACGGTGGGGAGCCTGCTGCTTTCCTTTTGTAACTGTATCACTTCTCATAATAAACCTCCTAACCCTATAGTCCTTTTTGTTAACCAATATTTCCTGCGATCAGGTCGCCCATCTTATCCGTCCTGACCTGCTGCTTTCCTTCCGACATAATGTCAATCGTCCGGTATCCTTCCTCTAATACCTTCGCAACTGCGTCCTCAATCGCGTCAGCCTCTTGATCCAGATCGAAACTGAAACGCAGCATCATCGCCGCAGACAGGATCGTCGCGATAGGGTTGGCAATACCTTTTCCGGCGATATCCGGCGCAGAACCGCCGCTGGGCTCATAGAGTCCGAATTTCGTCTCATTCAGGCTGGCGCTTGCAAGCATCCCGATGGAACCAGTCACCATACTCGCCTCATCAGACAGGATATCTCCGAACATATTCTCCGTCAGGATCACGTCAAACTGTTTCGGATCTTTAACCAACTGCATCGCACAGTTATCTACAAGCATGTGCTCTAAGGTTACCTCCGGGTACTCCAAGGCTACTTCCTCCACAACCTTTCTCCAGAGCCTGGAAGAATCCAGGACATTCGCCTTGTCCACGCTGGTTACTTTCTTCCTGCGTTTCATGGCTATATCGAATCCGCGCTTTGCAATCCTGCGGATCTCATGTTCATTATATGTAAGAGAGTCGTATGCCGTCATGACGCCGTTTTCTTCCACGGTTTTCCGCTCTCCGAAATACAGGCCTCCTGTCAGCTCTCTCATAATCATCATATCGAATCCGCCCTCTGTAATCTCCTCTTTAAGCGGACACGCTCCCTTTAATTCGTCATACAGGACTGCGGGCCTTAAGTTTGCAAACAGATTCAGCTCTTTACGAATCCGAAGCAATCCTGCCTCCGGTCTCTTTGACGGTTCCAACTGATACCAGGGCGAGGTCTTCGCATCTCCCCCGATGGAGCCCATCAACACAGCATCACACTTCTTTGCCTCCGCCACAGTCTCATCCGTCAGCGGCACTCCATGCACATCGATCGACGCGCCTCCCATCAGTAACTGCGTATAATCGCAGGTATGCCCATATACTTTCGCAACCTGATCCAATACCTTCATGGCTTCCGTTACGATCTCAGGACCGATTCCGTCCCCTTTGATCACACCGATTCTCAGCACCATAATCCTCTTCCTTCCTATATTCAAATACATTAGCCTTTATAATATCCTATTTTTCTGCATGTTTCAAGACTTTAATCGACTAAATTTGCCATTTCTCCAGATACGCCTGCAGTTCTGCATGCCTCTTCTTCGCCTGCTGATATCCATGCTCATAGAAATGTTTCAGCGCGTCACAATCCTTCTCAATACGCGAAACAGTGGGAATACGCGGGCTGAACACAAAGATCTTTCCCTCCCGCTCCAACTGTTCTACCAGCCGGATCTGCCGGTTATATTCATAATTTCTTCGAATCGTTACCCTGACCAGTTCCGGGTACTTCTTGTACGCCCTCCGATACAGATCTGCCACAGCCTGGGACGTCGGTTTTTTGCGATATCCGGGATTCCTGGTCAGAACCACTATAATCCTTTTATTTCCAAGTTCTATCGCCCTGCCCACCGGAATCGAATCCGCCAGTCCTCCGTCCAGATAAGGCGTTCCGTCCACATTCACGATAGGGGCGACCAGAGGCATGCTGCAGGACGCCCGGCATATCTTCATAAGCCGGGCTTTGTCCTGTCTCTCCGTCATATATTCCGCCTGGCCGGTCTCACAATTTGTCGTAACCATCTCACAATCCATCTCAGAATTAAAATACGTATCATAATCAAAAGGAAAATATTCGTTGGGATACCGGTCAAATATCATATCCATATCCATCAGGCTCTTTTCCCGTATAAATTTCCGGAATCCATAGTAATAGCTGTATTCCCGCTCCTTATGAATCATACAGTCCCTGGTTCTTCCTATCTGCCTTGATACATAATCCACTCCGTTACAGGCGCCGGCAGACACCCCGATCACATGAGACGTATACAGCCCCTGTTCCATCAGATAATCTAAAACCCCTGAGGTAAATACCCCTCTGGTTGCCCCGCCTTCTAATACCATTGTCGCTTTTATCATGAACGATACCTCTTTTCCTGTAATATATTTGTATTGTTTTACACTATTTTTCCCTTTGCTATTATATACCTATTTCCCTGTTCCGTACAACAGTTCTCTTTCGATTTAAGTTACTTTTCATATATTAAGCTGCAAACATCCTTGCTATTTCTTCCCATATTTGGTAAGATAGGCGAAGTAATTTAAAAAGTAAGGAGTAGGGAAGCATATGATCAGTACAAGCAATATAACATTACGGGTGGGAAAGAAAGCCCTGTTTGAAGACGTCAATATCAAATTCACCGAAGGAAACTGTTACGGCCTGATCGGAGCAAACGGCGCCGGCAAATCTACGTTCTTAAAGATCCTCTCCGGTCAATTGGAGCCAAGTAAGGGCGAGGTCGCCGTCACGCCGGGCGAACGCCTCTCCTTCTTACAGCAGGATCACTTCAAATACGATGAATATCCCGTCCTCGATACGGTTATGATGGGAAACGCGCGCCTCTACGAGATCATGAAGGAAAAAGAAGCCATCTATGCCAAGGAAGATTTTACAGATGAAGACGGAATCAAAGCCAGCGAATTAGAGGGGGAATTCGCCGCTATGAACGGCTGGGAAGCAGAGTCTGACGCCGCCTCCCTTCTGAACGGTCTTGGAATCCCTTCCGAGATGCATTATGAGATCATGCAGAATCTGAACGGACCCGAGAAGGTAAAAGTTCTTCTCGCCCAGGCCCTGTTCGGCAATCCGGATATCCTTCTGCTGGACGAGCCGACCAACCATCTGGATCTGGACGCAATCGCATGGCTGGAAGAATTTCTGATCAATTTTGACAATACTGTCATCGTAGTATCCCATGACAGATACTTTCTGAATAAAGTCTGTACCCAGATCGCGGATATCGACTATGGCAAGATCAAACTCTATGCCGGCAACTATGACTTCTGGTACGAATCAAGCCAACTGCTCATCCGGCAGATGAAAGAAGCCAATAAGAAGAAAGAGGAAAAGATCAAGGAATTGCAGGAATTTATATCCCGCTTCAGCGCCAACGCTTCCAAGTCCAAGCAGGCAACCTCCAGAAAACGAGCGTTGGAAAAAATACAGTTGGACGACATCCAGCCCTCCAGCCGTAAGTATCCTTATATTGATTTCCGCCCGAACCGCGAGATCGGCAACGAGGTACTTACCGTGGAAAATCTAAGCAAGACCATCGACGGGGAGAAAGTCCTGGATAATCTCTCTTTTACATTAAACCATGACGACAAAGTCGCTTTCGTAGGCGGCAACGAGCTTGCCAAAACCACTCTTTTCCAGATTCTGAGCGGCGAAATGGAACCGGACGAAGGAACTTACAAATGGGGAATCACCACTTCTCAGGCATATTTCCCGCAGGACAGCGGTGAAGAATTCGAGAATGATTACACGATCGTAGAATGGCTGACTCAATATTCGGAGGAAAAAGACGTCACTTATGTGCGCGGTTTCCTGGGACGTATGCTTTTCTCCGGTGACGACGGAGTCAAGCGGGTCCGCGTACTCTCCGGCGGTGAGAAGGTACGGTGCCTTCTGTCAAAGATGATGATCTCCGGCGCAAACGTCCTGCTTCTCGACGAACCGACCAACCACCTGGACATGGAAGCGATTACTGCCCTGAATAACGGACTGATCAAATTCCCCGGCGTACTTCTCTTCTCCTGCAGGGACCACCAGATCGTCCAGACAACGGCAAACCGTATCATGGAGATCGTACCCGGCGGCAAGCTGATCGACAAGATCACGACTTATGACGAATATCTGGCAAATGATGAGATGGCCCGAAAACGTTATACTTACAGTTTCCAGAGCGAAGAAGAAGATTAATCCTTCTCTGAATGACAGAAAGATGATATTAGAAAGATAATGTCAGACAAAACAGAAAAAGCGTGGGGCCCAGGCAAAACCTTCGGCCACACGCTTTCATTCCTTCAAAGCCCCTTATTCTGCAGACGCCTTCTCAACCTGGGCGATCGCAGACTTCTGCATCGGAATACGGCAGTTACGGTTGCTTCCGAACTCTACAATCACATCGCTGTCACTGATATCGATAATAACCCCATAGAAACCGCTTGTTGTAAGCACTGTATCGCCGACTTCCATATCGGCAATCATAGCCTGTACTCTCTTCTGCTCTTTCTTCTGCGGTCTCATGAAAATAAAATAAAAACCGCCGAAAATAACCGCATATACAACAATCAATAATGCCCAATTCGCTCCTGCGCTTTGTGTCGCTAATGCATACATATAAATTCCTCCTAAATTTAAGCGATATTGCTATCATACACAATAATCCGTCTTTCATCAAGTGTTTTTCGACATTCTTTTTAATTTTGCGGATTTATACTCTTTGTAATTCCCCGCTTCGATAGCTTCTCTGATCTCTTCCATCATCGTATTATAGAAATATAGATTATGCAGCACGCACAGACGCATCCCCAGCATCTCTTTTGCTTTCAGAAGATGTCTGATATAAGCTCTGGAATAAGTCTTACAAGCCGGACACCGGCATCCTTCCTCAATCGGTCCTTCGTCCAGTTCATACTTCGCGTTAAAAAGATTTAATTTTCCCTGGTTCGTATACACATGCCCATGTCTTCCGTTCCGGCTGGGATATACACAATCGAAGAAATCCACGCCGCGGTCCACTGCCTCTAAGATATTCGCCGGAGTTCCCACTCCCATTAGATAAGTAGGTTTATCTACAGGAAGATACGGCACAACCGCCTCCAGAATCCGATACATATCATCATGAGACTCTCCGACCGCCAATCCGCCCACCGCATAACCGTCTAATTTTAACTGCGTAATCTCCTGCGCGTGACGAATCCGGATATCTTCATAGATTCCTCCCTGGTTGATTCCAAACAGCATCTGATTCCGGTTAATGGTATCCGGGAGCTGGTTTAACCTGTCCATCTCCTGTTTGCACCGGACAAGCCAGCGGGAAGTCCGGTCTACCGACCTTTCCATATACGCTCTGTCTGCAACGCTGGAAGGACATTCATCAAACGCCATGGCAATGGTAGAGGCTAGATTGGATTGTATCTGCATACTCTCTTCCGGTCCCATGAATATCTTCCTGCCGTCAATGTGAGAGTGAAAGTATACTCCCTCTTCCTTAATCTGCCTGAGCCCCGCCAGAGAAAATACCTGAAATCCTCCCGAATCGGTCAGAATCGGTTTATCCCATACCATGAACTTATGGAGCCCTCCCAGGCTCTTCACTACCCTGTCTCCCGGCCGGACATGGAGATGATATGTATTCGAAAGCTCTACCTGGGTCTTAATCTCCTGCAGGTCAGCAGTGGACACGGCGCCCTTGATCGCAGCGGCCGTCCCCACGTTCATAAATACAGGCGTCTCAACCGTTCCGTGTATCGTATGCAGCCTTCCCCTCTTGGCAAGACCGTCCTGTTTCAATAATTCGTACACTTTCTTCTCCTTCATCAATAATGGCAGACTACCGGCGTCCCTGACGAAATCAGGTCATACAACTGCCCCGCAATATCATAAGGCAGATTCACACACCCGTGAGAGCCATATGTCTGGTATCTGTCTCCGCCGAAAGACGACTGCCACGTCGCGTCGTGGAACCCTATACCGCCGTTAAACGGCATCCAATACTTCACCGGAGTCTCGTATTCATAACTTCCGTCCGGCTGCTTTGTTCCGCGCAGCACCTGATCCGTCGCTTTCCACGCTAATGAATAGACTCCCTGGGGCGTCCCGTTTCCTTTATTGGGATTACCGGTAACGACGCCGGACTGCAGCACGATCTGCCCGTTCTGAATAAAATACATCTGCTGCGTCGTCAAGTCTACTTCCGCGTAAGTGCTGCCCACATCTTTCCCTTCATGGCTGGCGCCCCGGCTCAGATAGTTGACTTCCCGCGTCACCGTCTCTCCATTCTGAATATTCGCAATCAGCGCATTGTATTCCGCTTCCTGATCAATCCTCCACCCGTAACTTCCGCCCTCTATCGTCACGGCGTTTCCCGTAGCGGTGGTAAAATCCCTCGTCTTGCCTTTTGTATCATATTTATCCGCCAGACTCTGAACATACGCCCGTACCGCTCCTTCGTCGAACGTAACGTTCATCTCTGCGTCCGCATGTATCCACTGTGATATCACAGACGCGTCCACCACTTCCGTATATGGATTAAAATCATAAGTAATATTAGCGCCCAGATAATTGTTCATCGCGTCTCTCGCCGCCACTACTTCCGGCGAATCCGACAGAAACCTTGGCTTAATATAACACCCTGTCTCAGAAAGGTTCAGAGACGGCTGAAATCCATTGATCGCTTCTGCAACCTTCGCATTAAAAAGTTCTGCATCAATCTGAGTTCCCACAACCTCAGGAACTATCGCAAACTGCCCTTCCTTGAATTCCGGATAAGCGTCTACCGACGCCGTCTGATTCTCCGGCTTCATACAGGCAAGATTCGCGGTCACCTCTGCCAACGCTTTCTCGTCATATTTCACGCCGATCTCCGCCTCAATCGTCGGATGCTCCCACAAAGACTTGATCCACTTAAAGTTGTCCTGATCCTCCATCAGCTTCTTTAATTGCTTCCCGGAAACATATTCGATCGCGATATCGCTTCCGTCGATCGACTCATGCCCGCCGTCTGACTTCTCCAATGATAACGTATAATCCGATACCTGCTTCTTCATATACGCTTCTACTTGTTCGGTATTCTTCATTGAAAAATCCGTACCGTTGATCTTCGTAAAAAACAGAAAATGACTGTTAAAATATAATGCAATTCCCATATATGCCAATACCAGTACGGCCAATATACTCCCAAGCGTGATTGCCGCTATCTTTCCGCTTTTTTTATGCTTCCTGTCACTTCTGCGTCTTCTTCTCTTCGTGTCTTTCTTTTCCATCTCGTCCTCTTCATCATAGTACAATTCATCTATCCTATCTGTCTCGCCGTATTTTCTCTTCCCCGGCGCCGATCTTTCATGCGTTTCTTTCGGGATTCTCCGCCTGCGCTTCTTTGCTTCCGAAAGCTTCCTCCTCCTTTTCCTTGGGGCGTCCGCTTTTTCTTTTCGTTCTGATGTGTCGAATCCATCTGTTCCAGAAATATGGTCATGAGAAGATACGCCAGCGCGATCAGAACGTTTTTTACCAGCTTGCATTTTACGTGAGATCTCATCATTATCATCCGTTCCTTCTAAAGCGTGAGAATAATTAAGGCTTTCTTGAACTGCTTCCACTGTCTTGATGTCAACTTCTTCTGCCTTTTTATCTTTATTACCCATCAACCTTACTCCTCTAAAAAATTTTCATACCAATATATTATAATATGCATATATTTAAAAGTACAGGAAAAACACAGAAAAAAATAATGAATATTTTCTGAAGATATTGCAATTATATTACAATTATATTACAATTAATTTTTCACTTCATCTCTGTTATCGCCGTCTTATTATGCGTTATAATAGAGTATATGCTGAAATACCTGATATCAATTCCTGTCAGAAAAGAATCAGAGAGAAAAAACCAAGAATCTTAGGAGGCTTACTTATGACCGGATCAATTTACGGAAATTCCTTTACGATCACAACCTGGGGAGAATCGCACGGAGCGGCGATCGGAGTCGTAATCGACGGATGCCCCGCCGGACTTCCCCTTACGGAAGATCATATACAGACATTCTTAAACCGGCGGAAGCCCGGACAGAGCAAATACACCACCGCAAGGCAAGAATCCGACCGTGCCGAGATACTCTCCGGCGTATTCGAGGGCCGTACCACCGGAACCCCTATCTCACTGATGGTGCGCAACATGGATCAGCGTTCCAGGGATTACGGACAGATCAAGGACTGTTTCCGTCCGGGACACGCCGATTATACCTTCCATGAGAAATACGGTTTCCGCGATTACCGCGGGGGCGGAAGGACGTCAGGCCGGGAAACCATCGGACGCGTCGCCGCCGGCGCCGTAGCATCGCTTCTGCTTGAGAATCTCGGAATCCATATCACTGCCTATACAAAATCCATCGGCAGCATAGTCATACCCAATGAAAGTTACCGTTACGAAGAGATCTATGAGAATCCTCTCTACATGCCGAACAACGCATATGCCAGGGACGCTGCCCTTTATCTGGAAGAATGTATCAAGAGCCAGGATTCTTCGGGCGGAGTCATCGAATGTATCATAGAGGGAATGCCCGCAGGGGTCGGAGAACCTGTATTCCGCAAACTGGACGCATGCCTGGCCCAGGCCGTCATGTCCGTCGGCGCCGTCAAGGGCGTGGAGATCGGCGACGGTTTCCAGGTCTCACGTGCCAAAGGCAGCACAAACAACGATCCTTTCTATGAAGAAAACGGACAGATATTGAAACGCTCAAACCATTCCGGCGGAACACTCGGCGGATTAAGCGACGGAGGCAGGGTCGTATTAAGGGCCGCCGTCAAACCTACCCCTTCTATATCTGCAGAACAGGAAACCGTAGATATTCACGGACAGAACACGCATATCGCAATCACAGGACGCCATGACCCGGTAATCGTCCCAAGAGCCGTAGTCGTGGTAGAATCCATGGCCGCGCTTACGGTTGCGGATCTCCTGATGGATAATATGTCGGCAAAGATAGAATACCTTCAAAAAATATATTTGAAAAAAAATTGAAAAAAATTGAAAAATTTGTAAAAAAGTGTTGACAATATATGATTTTTAATAGTATAATAGACAAGCGGGTTCGAGATAAGGACTTGCTTCAATAAGGGATCTTAGCTCAGCTGGGAGAGCATCTGCCTTACAAGCAGAGGGTCATAGGT
>CANODD010000030.1 GCA_947564705.1 uncultured Dorea sp.
ATTTTGATATCATTCATAAATATCATCTCCCTTCGGATTATTTAATGGAAATTATTGCAGCAATATACCATGAGTACTACTATATGTATGGAGTTCTGCTGAATGCCCTCATGACGGCATTCAGCCGCCAAAAGGATATCAGCTTTGAATTTGAACACTTAATCTCTTCTGTAATAGAGAAGATGTATGGGGGCTATTCTGCAGCCGCATCCAATTTCCATAGGATGCAGGAAAATAACCCTGATTGGGTGGAGGCGATTACGGGTCATGATACAGCAAATACGCCTGACCAGTCTATTTCTGTTTTATTAGATAAAATGAAAGAAATTGTAATGGTTTATTCTGAACGGCGGAAATTTTTAGATATGCTGAACCATATCATATATGCAGCCAAAAAGGAATGCCATCTCTGTCCCTATTTTCTCACTTCTGTTTATGAAATTCAGGAAACCATGATGGATTTATGCCGGGACACATTATTGGCATTCCATGATAAAAAAATTGAACTTATGTATTTAGGGACAAGCCCTTACAAGTATTTTGATAAAGAATTGGTCCACATCATGGAGGACATGGATACACAAGATTATGTATGTATTTCTACGTATTATGAAGAATTACATTTGATGCCATAATTTAATTTAAAGAGAGGGTCTAATTCCCCGCAGCTTGCTGCGCAACAAACTAGGCGAAGCTGGGGCGAATACCTCGCAGCTTGCTGCGAGGAAGTTTATTCTCTTATATTATATGAAGATAGTTCAGAATCTGTTGAAATAAATGCTGCCGCATCGGGAGCATAGAAGAAAGGAGCGTGATTGATTTTGAAATTGGATAGAATGCAATACCAGCAAATCGACCACGCTCTGAGAATACGGATAGACCGTATCAAAAACTTGTACCGGGAAGCGGAAAGTGGTATTATTAGTGCAGCGGATATACAAACAGAAGCCGATATGAATAAAAAGCAGATTCTTGAATTGCACAAAAAACAGTACAATTACTGGCAAGGGAAAAACGGTAAATGGTACAGCTATTTGCCTAGAGAGGGGGTAGAACCACCAAAGGGAAAACAGATTGAAAGCGTCAGCGAAGAGAAACTAAAAAATAAGATCATAGAGTACTATGTTGAGGAAGAGGCACGGAAAAAACAAGAAAAAGTTTGTCCTACCTTCTTAGAAGTCTATGATATGTGGCGAAAGATCAAGGATTTAGAGCTAGGCGGTAACTCGGTTTGCAAATACAATACGGATCGTAAACGTTTCTTTGTTGGAACTGATTTTGCCGACATGCCGATTAATCAGATGAACGAAAATACGATCAAAGTGTTCATGCTGGAGTCTATCAAACGGTTGGATTTACCCAAGGAAGCGACGAGGAAATTTTTCAGCTACATAAAAAATGTGTTCAGATATGCAAGGATAGAAAAAATAATTACGGATAATCCGGTAGAGTTCCTTGCGCCAATGGATTTTACAAGACATTGCAGCGAAAAGGAGGTGTCAGATAGTAATAGGTATTATACGGATTCGGAGCTTGCGGTCATCCTTAAGGGCTTGCATGGATATTATAGGGAGAATCCCTTGTACATGCCCCCATATGCGATAGAATTAGCAATGTATACCGGTATGCGTGTCAGCGAACTCTCAACCTTAAAATGGTCTGATATAGATGATACCTGTATTAGTATCAATAAATCGGCAAAACATAACAGGTTAAAAAATGAGTTTACGATTGGCAAGACAAAAACAAAAAAGTCCAGAGTTTATCCGATTGACGATCAAATCAACGGCTTACTGGCGCGCATTAGGCGAGTGCAAGAAGAGCATGGAATATTGTGTGAGTGGATTTTTACGGATGGTGAGGGCAGTTATACCCACGCAAGGAATATTACGGACTGCATGACCAGATTATGCCGGGAAAATAAATTAAATGGCGGTGGAATTACGAAGCTTAGAAAAACAGCCAGTTCTGATTTACAGGCGAAAGGGACGCCCAAAACGATTGTTGCCAGCATGTTGGGGCACACGACAGAAGTCAATCAAAAGTATTATACCTATGATACATCCAACCTTGATGAAAAACAGAAGGTTGTCCAGGAACGAAACGCTAAATTTAAATCATTTATACAGATGGAATAATCCCAACCAAAGCCAACCAGATTTTTTCACTCCTAAAATTGAAAAAACTCCCATTTTCTGGGAGTTAATCGGAGTGACGTGATTCGAACACGCGACCTCTACGTCCCGAACGTAGCGCTCTACCAAGCTGAGCCACACTCCGATACTATTAATTTGTGTCTGGATGCCTTGTCCAACAAGACATCCAGCGCCCCTGCCAAGGAACTACGGATAGAGGATTTGAACCTCTACTAACAGAGTCAGAGTCTGCTGTGCTGCCGTTACACCAATCCGCATTGCTTTCAGCGAACATGTTTATTATAACAGCTTTTTTACAAAAATCAACCCCTTTTTTTATTTTTTTTAATTTTTCGATTAAAGTATTTTTTACATAGGTATTTTATGGTATCATGAATTACGGAAAATGATAGACGGACACATGGAGTTGTGTATATGGATTATGAATTATTATTGAATGAAATTATAAATATCGGAAAAGAGATGATCAAGAGCGGCGCGGAGACGGACCGCGCCGAGGATAGTATGTACCGAATGTTGGAAAGCTATGATCTGGAGCAGTGCAGCGTCTTTGCGATTCAGAGCGACATACAGGCGACGATCAAGCCGAAAAACGGTCATTTTATTACGCAAATCAGGCGCATTCACATTACAGGGTTTAACTATGACCGGTTGGATTATCTGAATAATCTGTCCAGATATATCTGTAAGAATACACCTTCCGTAGAGGAAATCCGTCTGAAATATGAAGAAGTAATGAGTCGGAAGCCCCAGCCTCTTTATCTGCAATATCTGGCGGCCATACTGGGAGGCGTTGGTTTTGGCGTATATTTCGGATGCGATTGGCTGGATTCAGTTGTGGGGATTGTGATCTGTGGGCTTGTAGAGGTATACTTTGGACAGATCCTTGATAAGAGGGAACGCAGCCTGGTGGTTTACAATCTGGTCATTGCGTTCCTGTCTTCGGCCGCGGTATTTCTGGCGGCAAGAATAGGGCTGGGACATCATCCGGACCGTATCGTGTTGGGGCTTAATATGGTTCTGATCAGCGGATTGGGAGTGGCGAATGGTATTCGGGATGTGCTTAAGAGGGCGTATCTCTCAGGGATCGTGAATATAACAAACTCATGTCTTGGAGCGATTGCGATTGCCTGCGGCACAGGTCTTGCGATGCTGTTGTTTAAAGGCGACATGTATGAGATGTATATAGCGCCAAGTATAGTGGTGCAGCTTATCTCCTGCGGAGTGGCGAGTATGGGATTTGCTTTGGTATTCAAGGCCGCAGTAAAACAGTCTTTTTATGCGGGAATCGGAGGGGCGGTCAACTGTGCCTGTTATCTGTTGGTAAAGTATTTTGGAGGAAATGATTTTGCCGCGGTCATGGCAGGCGCTGCTTTTGTGGCGGCTTATGCCTATCGGATGTCCAGAGTACATCGAGCGCCGGCGACAATTTTTCTTACGACGTCAATTATGCCGGTTATCCCCGGAGCGTCATTATTCTATATGATGCATGGATTTGTACAGTCTGATTACGGGATGGCGTCGCAGCAGGCGATTCTTCTGGCCCAGACTTGTCTGGCGGTCGCGTTCGGATTCTTGATCATTGAGATCGTGACACGCTATGCGGGCGAGATAAAGGCGGCAGGAATATAAGTGGATTATAGTCGGGGAAATAGACAGAGAATAAGTGGGGAATAAATTGTGAAGAGAAAGAAAAGCATAAGATGGAATACATTGCAGATTACCGCGCTGGGATTTTTGGGAATCATTTTTCTTGGCGGACTGCTTTTGTATCTTCCGGTCAGCAATACGCGGCCGATAGCATTTATAGACGCTTTATTTACCTCCGTCACTTCCGTATGTGTGACGGGGTTGGTGACGGTTACGCCGGCTTCTCAATTTACGGTGTTTGGGAAGGTTATACTGCTCATACTGATTCAGATCGGCGGGCTTGGGGTGATTGCGTGTGCGGTATTATTCTTCTTTTTGCTGCGCCGGCGAATCGGACTGAGAGAAAGAGTGATGATTCAAGAGGCTTATGGAGCGCGGCAGCTTAGCGGTATTGTGAGGCTGGTTAAGCGAATAATCATAGGTACGCTTGCGGTAGAGGGAGGAGGAGCGTTTCTGTACGCATTATGCTTTGTGCCGGAGTATGGAGTAATACGAGGAATCTGTTACTCGGTTTTTCATGCGGTGTCGGCGTTCTGTAATGCGGGAATAGATATCCTGGGAGAGAACAGTCTGGCAGATTATGCCGTGAGTCCGCTGATTAATATAACGACGATATTGTTGATTATTTTAAGCGGTATCGGGTTTACCGTTTGGTTTGACGTGATGGACAATGCAAGGAGGCTGATTCACAGAGAAGTACCGGGACGCTGGTGGTTCACAAGACTTAAGCTTCATTCGAAGCTTGCGATTGTTTCGACTTTGGTTCTGATTGTTGCAGGTATGGTATTTATATTCCTGGCGGAGTATCATAATCCGGATACCATCGGTAATATGGGGCTGGGGCAGAAGATTTTGGCGGCGCTTTTTCAGTCGGTGACGACAAGGACAGCGGGATTCTATACATTTTCCCAGGGCGCAATGCATGAGGAATCAAAATTATTCTGCGCCATTCTGATGTTTATCGGGGGTTCGCCGGGCGGTACGGCGGGAGGTGTGAAGACGACGACCTTTGCCATGTTGTTCCTTGCCTGTCTGACATTCGTGCGGGGAGGGAATGATACGGAATGTATGGGAAGAAGGATATCGGTGGCGAATTTCCGTACGGGTTTCTGTGTTATAATGGTCGCGTTTATGGTATTTATTACGGGTACGATAACAATTCTTGTAATAGAACCGGACAGTATGCCTTTGGTAAATGTGATATATGAAACTGCATCGGCGGTAGGGACGGTAGGGCTTACGGCAGATCTGACTCCGCAGCTTAGCCGGGTCAGCCAGATCGTATTGATGGTTATGATGTATATCGGCAGGCTCGGACCATTGACGTTGGTTCTTACATTTGCGGGAAAGACACATCCAAGAGATAAGATACGCAGGCTTCCGGCAGAGCAGATTATGGTGGGATAAAAGAAGGAGGATGAAGATGAAGAAACAGTTCGCGGTATTGGGACTTGGAAGTTTTGGCGCCAGTGTGGCAGTTACGCTGCAGAGGCTCGGATGTGATGTTGTAGCAGTGGATTATGACATGGAGCGTATTGATGATATAGCGGATAAGGTCACGTATGCTATGCAGGGAGATATTGGCGATGAGAATCTGCTTCGATCTTTGGGTACTAAGAATTTTGACGGAATCGTGGTGGCATCATCGGAGAATCTGGAAGGGAGTATTCTGGCGACCCTGGAAGCGAAAGAGATGGGGATACCTTACATCTTGTGTAAAGCACATGATGAAAGGCATGCTCAGGTGCTCAGGAAGGTGGGGGCGGATGCCGTCGTATTTCCGGAAGAAGAGATGGGGCGTAAGATTGCGAAGAATCTGCTGTCCGCGAATCTTGCCGACTGGATCGAGCTGTCTTCGGATTATAGTATCGTCGAGACGGCGGTTCCGGTAAGGTGGATCGGGAAGACATTGAAGGAATTAGATGTCAGAAGAACTCATGAAATAAATGTGGTGGGAATAAAGAGAGAAAATCTTGTGGAGATAACGCCGGATCCCGACGTGCCCTTAGAAGAGGGGATGATCTTGATGCTGATAGGTTCGAACGAAGCATTGGAGAAGATTTAATGCGGTGTTGGTCTGTACTCCGTTTCGGTCCGCGTTAAACGCATGTCGATGGTACACTAGCTGAATTGAGAAAGAGAGGAGAAAATATGACAAAAGAGAAATTGGCTTTGGAAATCATAGAACGATTGAAAAAGGAGTATCCGGACGCAGGATGTACCCTGGATTATGATCAGGCATGGAAGCTTCTGGTCAGCGTTCGGTTAGCGGCACAGTGTACAGATGCGAGGGTAAATGTGGTGGTAGAAGACTTATATGCTAAATTCCCGGATATGGATGCGCTTGCGGCGGCGGATGTCGATGAGATAGAAGAGATTGTCAGGCCTTGCGGTCTTGGAAAGAGTAAGGCCAGGGATATCAGCGCATGCATGAAAATATTGAAAGAGAAGCATGGCGGTAAAGTGCCGAAGGATTTTGACGCGTTGCTGAAATTACCGGGCGTAGGCCGTAAAAGCGCGAATCTGATTATGGGCGATGTGTTCGGAGAACCGGCCATTGTGACCGATACGCATTGCATCCGCCTGGTTAACCGGATGGGTCTTGTGGATGGAATCAAAGAACCAAAGAAGGTGGAAATGGCGTTGTGGAAGATCGTACCGGCGGAAGAAGGAAGTGATTTCTGCCACCGGCTGGTCTATCACGGAAGAGATATCTGTACGGCAAGGACGAAGCCATATTGCGATAAATGCTGCCTGCAGGATATCTGTGCGAAGAACGGAGTGTAATGAAGAAAGAAAGCAGGTGTGTAAAATTCTCAGTGCAGCCCGAGCGATTTCAGACATTCAAGCAGCTCCAGATCATCTTGCTTGAGTTTGATGTTAGAGCAGTAATTTTTGCCTTCCGGTGTGGTTACAGTAATCTCGATGACGCTTCCTTCCGTGAGCGCTTCCCGGGATACTGCATTTAAAAATAACGGAAATTTGGGATGATTCGAGCGGAAATTTCCCATACATTCTTTTAGCTTTTGAATCATGGCAAGCTGATTAAGATTCATGTTCAAAGTAATCTACCTCCATAGGGTTCATGAACAGGACGGTGGAACAGACTCGCCGGTACATGAACTTTGATTTAGTAATTAATTTATTATATAAGAATTTGCGGAAAGAGTCAAAGGCAGTTTATAGAATAGATAGAATAGTTTCGAAAAGATTAGGAGAGAAATATGGAACTTGAGCGGGCGAAAAGGAAATTTGAAGAATATCTGTCAGGTTACGACAGGGAAAATGATAAAGTACGGCTGAAGATCATCCATACATACGGTGTGGCAGAATACAGCCGTCAAATTGCCGGGAGGCTGGGGCTGCCGGAGGAAGATCAGGAATTGGCGCAGTTGATCGGTATTTTGCACGATATCGGAAGGTTTGAACAGTTGAAGCGATACGACAGTTTTGAACCGGACACGATGGATCATGCCGGTTTTGGAGTACGGATTTTATTCGAGGAAGGGATGATTCGTGAATTTATAGAAGACGGACAGTGGGATACAATAATTCGGGCCGCGATTGCCAGGCACAGTGATTTCAGGCTGGAAGGAATCCAAAATGAGAGGGAACTTTTACATGTCCGTATCATCCGAGATGCGGATAAACTGGATAATTGCCGGGTAAAGTTAGAAGATACCATGGAGACAATACTCGGAGTATCAGCCGAAGAAGTCGGGAGAACCAAGATCAGTAAAGCGATTTTGGAGCAATTCAAGAGAAAAGAATCCATATTGTCATCCATGAGAAAGACGAAGATGGATTATTGGCTATCCTATCTGGCGTATTTTTATGATATCAATTATAAGGTTACGATGGAACTGATCTGCGAGCATAATTATGTTGAGAAATTGATCAGGAGAATCCCTTATTCAGAACCGCAGACAAGGATACAGATGGAAGAGGTTGAAAGAATGCTGCGGCAGTATTGTGAGGAGAGGCTGCACGAATGATTTAATCCGATTTTGCCGGCTAGCGAAGAATTGTAAGCAGGATTTTAATTTTATAGTATGTAGATTGTAACAGAATGTGGTATACTATATATAGTATAGATAGATTGTAGGTGTTTCTGTCGTAGGCCAGACAAGAGAGTTAGTGCGACAGACCGGAGAGTTAGTGCGACAGACCGGAGAGTTAGTGCGGCAGACTGGAGAGCTGGTGTGGCAGACAGAAGAGCTAGTGCGGCAGACTGGAGAGCTAGTGTGGCAGACAGAAGGGCTAGTGCAGCGGACCGGAGAGCTATGATCAGGAGATTTTTATATTCGTTAGACGGATAGGAGGGGAAAGGTTATGACAGAAGAATTGATCAAGGAAGTAAAGCATATTCAGAGATGTCTGATAAATAAGGACATGAAAGGCGAGGAATGGGAAGAGAAGATGGAGATTGTTCATAAGTTGGAGGATGTGGCGACTTATCTGAAGGATGCGTTAGGGAAGGGGATAGAGTTCTAAAGAGGATAGAAGTAGTACGGCTGCAGTATCGTTCCGGTAGAAGGAAACGATATAGCAGCCGCATTTTTTCTTCAAAGTTATATATCTTTTATGAAGCGTCGGACTCCCATCGGCCGGAGGCTCCGCACGGAAGCATGAGACCGGACCGGGAAACCGGAAGACCGATTTCCTGGGAATCTATGGCGCCGTGGAGTCCTTTTAATTCGGTTCCGAGCATATAAGTAAGTACGGCAGGAGCGAGTCCGGTAGTATAGGAGTTAACCAGGAAGAAGAGCGGACGGTCAGATAAAAGTTTCGTACATGAGCGGATCAGAGGATGGATGGCATCCTCGATTTTCCAGATCTCTCCTTTCGGCCCCCTTCCATAGGAAGGAGGATCCATGATGACCGCGTCGTAGCGGTTGTTCCTGCGAATCTCTCTTTCTACAAATTTCATACAATCGTCTACAAGCCAGCGGATAGGTTTGTCGGCAAGGCCGGAAGAGACTGCGTTCTCCTTTGCCCAGGCGACCATTCCTTTGGAGGCGTCTACATGAGTTACATGAGCCCCGGCCGCCGCTGCCGCCAGCGTAGCGCCGCCGGTATATGCAAACAGGTTCAATACTTTGATCGGTCTGCCTGCCTGTCGTATTTTTTTTGAGAACCAGTCCCAGTTGACAGCCTGCTCGGGAAAAAGTCCGGTATGTTTGAAACTGAAAGGTTTTAAGTTGAATGTCAGATCCTGATAATGGATCTGCCATTGCTTAGGCAGCCGTGAGAATTCCCAGTCGCCGCCGCCTTTTTTGCTACGGTGATAATGACCGTTCCAGTCCTCCCAGCCACGGTCTTTTTTGGGGGTATCCCATATGACCTGGGGATCCGGACGAATCAGGATGTATGATCCCCAACGCTCCAATTTCTCGCCTTTGCTGCAGTCAATGACTTCATAATCGTTCCAGTTTCCTGCGATCCACATAATCTATAACCGTCCTTTTCTTTTTTTATGCCCCTTTTGCGTCAATCCCATCTCTTGAAAGAGGTCTCTTATTTTTGGTGTGCTGTCCCTGCAGAACAGATTATCTGACAGGACAGATCTCGATCCAGTATCCGTCGGGATCGTTGATAAAATAGATTCCCATATCAGGATTCTCGAAGCACACGCAGTCCATTTCCTTGTGGAGCGACAATGCGGCCTCCATATCGTCCACACGCATTGCGAGATGAAATTCATTGTCGCCCAGGTTATAGGGTCTGTCCATATCGCGAAGCCAGGTGAGTTCGAGCAGATGCGGTGTCGTACTGTCTCCGAGAAATACTATTCGGAAACTCTTATCCTCGGCCTCTACTTCTTTCGAGACTGAGAGTCCAAGCGCTTTCTTATAGAATTCGATTGATTTTT
The DNA here is from genome assembly GCA_947564705.1 of uncultured Dorea sp. Classification (GTDB taxonomy): domain Bacteria; phylum Bacillota; class Clostridia; order Lachnospirales; family Lachnospiraceae; genus Sporofaciens. The sequence goes on from CANODD010000030.1 coordinate 9,679, forward strand.
CCAGGTCAAGTACATTGATGTTGTTGTGATAAAAAGTAAATTTCATGAGAATATCCTCCTTAAATAGTTAGTGAAAATAATCATGTGGGAATAAATCTTGCAGGAATAAGTATATCATGAGTGGCGAAAGAAAGAAAGATGTGTTATAATAGCGGACAGGAATTATCCAATACTTATATGAAGATGTATGGACCGGGGATGCCGGGAATAGGAGGAGAGGGTGTTTCCTATGAAGATAGAAACGTACACGGAACGTGAGACATATGAAGCAGGTGTTAGAATGGGGAAGGAATCCCGGGCAGGACAGGTCTATACGTTGATCGGAGATCTTGGGGTTGGGAAGACGGTTTTTACCAAGGGCCTGGCTAACGGTCTGGGAATTAAAGAGCAAGTCAGCAGTCCGACATTTACCATTGTTCAGATATACGAAGAAGGGCGTCTGCCCTTCTATCATTTTGACGTCTATCGGATCGGGGATGTAGAAGAGATGGATGAGATTGGCTATGAAGATTACATCTATGGTGAGGGAGTCAGCCTGATAGAGTGGGCGGATCTGATCGAAGAGATTCTGCCGGAGCATTATACGGAAGTCAGGATCGAGAAGGATCTGGAGCAAGGATTTGATTATCGGAGGATCAGTATATGCGAATATTAGCAATGGACAGTTCCGGACTTGTCGCAAGCGTGGCGGTTGTAGAAGAAAGGGTGGGAGAAGAGGCGACAGTCGCGGAGTACACGGTGAATTATAAGAAGACCCATTCCCAGACGCTTCTGCCGATGTTAGACGAGGTAGCCCGGATGACAGAGATGGATCTGAACACAATAGACGCCATAGCAGTGGCGGCAGGGCCGGGATCTTTTACGGGGCTCCGCATTGGCTCGGCGACGGCGAAGGGACTGGGGCTGGCGCTTCAAAAGCCTTTGGTTCATGTGCCGACGCTTCACGGGCTTGCATATAATCTGTGCGGTACGGACAAGGTGGTCTGCCCGATTATGGATGCGAGAAGAGGACAAGTATATACGGGAATCTATAAGTTTGAAGGAAATGAACTGATAGTCCTGGAGGATCAGATGGCGGTATCCATTGAAGAGCTGGGGAGAAGATTAGGAAGATACGATGAAGAGATTGTATTTTTAGGCGACGGAGTTCCGGTATTCCGGGAAACGCTGACGGAGTGCATCATGGCCGGGAAGGAGATATCCTTTGCTCCGGCGCATCTGAACCGGCAGAGGGCGGCGTCAGTCGGCGCATTGGGAATTCGTTATTATAAGGCGGGAAGATTGGAGAGTGCGGCAGAACATCAGCCGGATTATCTTCGTGTATCGCAAGCGGAGCGTGAAAGGAGGGAGAGATTGGGGCATGATTAGATTCGAGTGTGATTATCTGGAGGGGGCGCATCCCTTGATTATAAAGAAACTGGAAGAGACAAATGAAATGCAGACGGAGGGTTACGGAGCAGACCCTTTTTGTAGCAGCGCGAGAGAACGGATCAGAAAGCAGTGCGGCAGTACAGATATAGAGGTGCATTTTCTGGTCGGAGGGACACAGACGAATCTTACGGTGATCAGTTCGATTCTTCGACCTCACCAAGGTGTGCTGGCGGCGGTAACCGGGCATGTGAACGTGCATGAGACAGGCGCGGTGGAGGCGTGCGGACATAAGGTCCTGGCTATTTCAAGTGAAGATGGGAAGATTAGGGCAGAGCAGGTGAGACAAGCTTATGAAGCACATTGGAACGATGCCAATCACGAGCATACCGTACAGCCTGGAATGGTCTATATCTCACAGCCGACAGAGAATGGAACGCTCTATAGCAAGGAAGAACTGCAGGATATGCATAAAACTTGCAGGGAGCTGGGGCTTCCCATTTTTCTGGACGGGGCGAGGCTGGGATATGGATTGACGGCTAAGACCAACAATCTTACATTGGAGGATATCGCAGGGTTGGTGGACGTATTTTATATAGGCGGTACGAAGGTCGGCGCTTTGTTCGGTGAGGCGGTTGTGATCTGTAATCCGGTGTGGAGAAAGGATTTCCGTTATTTGATCAAGCAGAAGGGCGGTATGCTTGCGAAGGGACGTCTTCTCGGGATTCAGTTTGATACGTTGTTCGAAGACGGATTATATTATGATATCTCGAGATATGCGAATGAGCTGGCAATGAGGCTTAGGAAGGCATTTGTCAAAAAGGGATATGGACTACGGTACGATTCTTACACGAATCAGCAATTTCCGATTCTTCCGGACGTACATGTCGAGAAGCTTAAGGAGAAGTATTCTTTTGAATTTTGGGAAAAGACGGATGCTGACCATAGTGCGGTTAGATTCTGTACAAGCTGGGCGACGAAGGAATCCGCGGTGGAAGATTTGATTCGCGATATCGAGGTATTGTGATATGCCGGATTGGGTGATACGGGAGATCGGAGAGCATGATATTGCGGATATTGCGGCTTTGGAAAGAGACATATTTCCAGATCCATGGACAGAGAGCGGAATAGGAGAAACTCTGCGTCAAAAAAACACGATACTGCTTGGCGCATGGAAGAATGGTATTATGATCGGCTATGTAATCTTATACTATGTGCTGGACGAAGGTGAGATCGCCCGGATTGCGGTAGGGCGTTCTGGCCGCAGGCAGGGATGTGCCGGTCATTTGTTTGGACGGCTTAGAGATATCTGCGGCAGGAAAGGAATTACGCGGATAATGCTTGAGGTAAGGGAGAGTAACGCGGCGGCGGTTTCTTTCTACAAAAAGTGCGGCTTCACAGAAGACGGAGTGCGAAAAAAATATTACCGGAATCCATGTGAAGATGCGGTTCTTATGAGTACGGAGACAGATGGAAGGTTTGACAGTAGTTCCCACTGGAAAGTAAGTTGTGAAAAAGATATAATGTAGGCGTAGCAACGAAGAGAAATGATTTGTGTGTTGTCGGTTCTGCGTTTTTTGCAGGGGCTCTCCGGCGGGACACAGGTCAATAGATACCATTAGGAGGAATCGTATGCGCCAGTATAGAACAGAGTTGGAAAAGACAGAGAAAATAGAGAAGATCATTTGTAATAAATGCGGCAGAGAGATCCCGGTACAGGGAGGAGTTCCCCAGGAGGATGTTCTGGAGGTGGAGAAGCGCTGGGGATATTATTCCAGAAAGGATAACCAGGTGGACTGTTTTGACCTTTGTGAAGACTGCTATGACGAGTTGATCGGGAGTTTCCGCATTAAGATAGAAAATCAGAGGTAAGAGATGTTAGATGTATGTTTGCTGGGAACAGGAGGAATGATGCCGCTGCCGTATCGATGGCTTACTGCGCTTATGATACGGTATAACGGCAGCAGTGTACTGATTGACTGCGGAGAAGGAACGCAGATTGCAATTAAGGAAAAGGGTTGGAGCTTTAAGCCGATAGACGTGATCTGTTTTACCCATTATCATGGAGATCACATCAGCGGGCTTCCGGGTCTGCTTCTCACAATGGGAAATGCAGATCGGACGGAACCGTTGACGCTTGTAGGTCCGAAAGGGCTGGAACGTGTCGTGAACGCCCTGCGGGTGATTGCGCCGGAGCTCCCTTTTCAAATAAAATATATGGAGATTACAGAGCCGGAGCAGACATTCGAGATGAATGGCTACCGGCTTAAAGCATTTCGGGTTAATCACAATGTGGTGTGTTATGGGTATACGCTGGAAGTTGACCGCGCCGGGAGATTTGATGTAGAGCGTGCTGATGCTGCGGGAATACCACAGAGATATTGGGGGATCTTGCAGAAGGGCGAGTCTGTAGAAGTGGAGGGAAATATCTATACTCCGGATATGGTTCTGGGACCTGCAAGAAAAGGACTTAAGATCGCGTACTGTACAGATACGAGGCCGACAGAATCTATTAAAAAGAATGCGGCCGGTTCGGACCTCTTTATCTGCGAAGGGATGTACGGGGAGAAGGATAAGCTTAAAAAAGCGAAGGAATATAAACATATGACATTCTATGAGGCGGCGCAGCTTGCGAAAGAAGCAGAAGTGGGAGAGATGTGGCTGACGCATTACAGTCCGTCGCTTACAAGACCGGAGGAATACATGGATGAGGTAAGGGCGATCTTTCCCCGGTCGGTTGCGGCGAAGGACAAGCGTTCGGTGGAACTGGTGTTTTCTGATTGATGAGAGGATGAAAACAGATAATATGTGCATGAAAGAAGATATAATAAAAGAGGATATATGGATTTTGGCAATTGAAACTTCCTGTGATGAGACGGCGGCGGCAGTTGTGAAGAACGGACGGGACGTAAAGTCTAATGTGATATCTTCCCAGATTGCCCTGCATACACTATATGGGGGCGTAGTACCGGAGATAGCGTCCAGGAAACATATTGAGAAGATCAATCAGGTGATTGAGGCGGCGCTTGACGAAGCGGGAGTTTCTATCGGAGATATAGATGCTGTTGGCGTTACTTATGGTCCCGGACTGGTGGGAGCGCTGCTTGTTGGGGTTGCGGAAGCGAAGGCCATTGCTTACGCGGCTAAGAAGCCTCTGATTGGAGTTCATCATATTGAGGGGCACATAGCTGCGAATTATATTGAACATCCTGAGCTTGAACCGCCGTTCTTCTCGTTGGTGGTGTCCGGAGGACATACACATCTTGTCCGGGTAAAAGATTACGGGAAGTTTGATATTATTGGACGGACCAGAGATGATGCGGCAGGGGAAGCGTTTGACAAGGTGGCGCGGGCAATCGGGCTTGGCTATCCCGGCGGACCGAAGATTGACAAGGTGTCTAAAGAAGGAGATCCGGATGCAATCGTATTTCCCCGGGCACATGTGGCGGACGCGCCTTATGACTTTAGCTTCAGCGGTTTGAAATCTGCCGTGTTGAACTATATTAACGGATGTCGGATGAAAGGGCAGGAATATAGTCAGGCCGATGTGGCGGCATCCTTTCAGAAAGCGGTTGTAGATGTGCTTGTGGACCGTGCGATGCATGCGGTAGAGGAATATCATATTAAAACATTTGCAATCGCGGGCGGCGTGGCGTCAAACAGCGCGCTGCGTGCAGCCTTGAAAGAAGCATGTGAGGAGCGCGGCGTAAGATTCTATTACCCATCTCCGGTCTACTGCACAGATAATGCGGCAATGATTGGGGCGGCGGCGTATTATGAATATATCGGCGGGACAAGGCTCGGATGGGATCTGAATGCAATTCCGAATCTAAAGCTTGGAGAAAGATAAACGCAGCGCATGCATGGCGGGAATTCGAAAATTGAGGAGAAATAATGATGATGCAGGAAATAGAGAATAGGAAGCAATGCGCTGCAATTGTTCTTGCAGCCGGGCAAGGGAAGCGTATGGGAACCTCTGTTCAAAAACAGTATATCGAGTTGGAAGGGAAACCCTTGATTTACTACACTTTGCGGGCGTTCCAGGAGTCGGAGATTATTGATACAGTCTTGCTTGTTGTCGGGAAGGAACAGCTCTCTTACGTGCAGGAAGAGATTGTCGGCAAGTATCATTTCTCGAAGGTAACCGCTGTTATAGAAGGGGGAGAAGAGCGTTATGATTCGGTTTGGAAGGGGCTGCAGGCAATAGATGACAGCCGGGAGATTTCTTATATATTTATTCATGACGGAGCGAGGCCTTTTGTAGATGGGGCAATCCTGAGACGGGGGTATAAGACCGTAGAGCGGTTTAAAGCATGTGTTGCAGGAATGCCGAGTAAAGATACGGTTAAGCTGGTGGATAAGGATGATTTTGCAGTCCATACGCCGGAGCGTAAATATGTATGGGTGATACAGACTCCGCAGATCTTCGAGAAGGATTTGATTATAGAAGCCTATTCCAGATTGATGCAGACAGAGCATACGGATGTGACGGACGATGCCATGGCAGTGGAACGGATGATGGGGGTTCCGGTAAAGATGTTTCGGGGTTCTTATGAGAATATTAAGATCACTACACCGGAAGATATTCGTATTGCCAAGGTGTTTTTGAGTAAGGAGAAGACAAGTTTTTGCTTGTAAATTGTCACATCCTGAATAGTTTTTGAAAAAGATGGGTAAAATGGAAAATAGTTGTTGACGCTGTAAATGTTCTGTGGTAATATAGTTCATGTCGCGAAAAGCGGAAGAATAATGAAGTTTGTGGAGAGGTATCGAAGTGGTCATAACGAGGCGGTCTTGAAAACCGTTTGTCCGCAAGGGCGCGTGGGTTCGAATCCCACCCTCTCCGTTCGAAAAGTTTATATTTGGATTTTGATTATGAGCAGTTATGGAGAAGTACCCAAGCTGGCCGAAGGGGCTCCCCTGGAAAGGGAGTAGGTCGTTGATAGCGGCGCGAGGGTTCAAATCCCTCCTTCTCCGTTGACCTTGGAGCTGTCTGAAAAGAGTTCGGGCAGCTTTTATGGTCCAAAGATCATCTTGTAGTTTGGCTGAAGATGTTGCATATAGCTTTAAAGAAAAAAATGTCAAAAAAAGTTAAAAAAGGTATTGACATCCTGAATTACAAGTGATATTATAATCGAGCTGAGTCGATGAGACGACGCAAAACAACATAGAACCTTGAAAATTAAACAATAGACAACAATCCCTGAAAAATTTCTAAGAGA
>CANODD010000031.1 GCA_947564705.1 uncultured Dorea sp.
CAGAAGTATATAGAATAAGCGGCTGCAGTTGTTATCATATTTATAGTAAAAATTTCTTTCAGGAATTTTGAAAAAGTCTTTTGGTCGCTTCTCGCTTTTATCCCTTCTCTGATAGAATATGTTCCGATTCCAAGAGACGCGAACAAAACGAAATAAGCAATCACGGACGTACAATATTGTACTTTTCCAACTCCGTCAACTCCGAGAACCCTTGAAATGTAAGGAAAAGAAATCAGCGGAAAAATAACGACCATAATAGTTTTAATTGTATTAAAAACAAAATTTATCTTGATTGACTTTTTTTCCATAACTCCTTATGCTTACAGCTCATCAATTAATTTATATATCCTCTGACAATGGTTTTTCCCAAACTCTTGAAAAAACGACTCTACGCGTTCTATATACTTCTGATCCATCCGGAAATTGTTCTTATGTGAACTTTCTATAATGTTAACAACCTCGTCCACCGTATCTGTAATCGGTCCGAACCCATCTCTGCAATATTGGTAATACTCGCTTTCCGCGTATTGATTTTGCGAAAACTCATCTGCGTCAAACTGGAAGTAAACCATAGGCTTTTTCATATATGCAAAATCAAAAAAGACCGAAGAATAATCCGTAACCAGAAAAGCAGCCTGCTTCAGCAAATCCTGCACATAATATTTATTCTTTTTCGCGATAACCACTCTTTTGGAAGCCGAGCGGAAAGCTCCCGAATACGCCTGTGCATAACCATGCAGATAAAAAATAATCTTCAGGTCATTCTCTTCCAGATATCTTAATAACCGTGGATGATTGATCAGCTCCATATACTTTTTATAGTATGGAGATTCCTTATACTTTTTCTTTATTTCCTTTACCTTCTGTTCATCTTCTTCATGACGATAGTCTAACCATCTCCGCCATGTCGGCATAACGACAATTGTCTTTTTATCTAAGAGACTGTCGTCCAGATTATCATGTCTGCAGAATCCGACGGCTTTTACTTTTTCTTTCGGCTGGCCGTTAAGCTCTACCATAATTTTCTTTTCTAATTCAGACATCGCTATGATCAAATCATAGTCTGTATTCCTGGCATTGATAATATTGGATATCCCGCGGGCAAATCCATGATTTAAAAAGACATACTTGAACCGATGCAGCTTCATTTCAAATATTCCGCTGCACATTCTTTCATCCGGAAAGCCGTGATACTTTGTCGTGCCGATGAATTTATGCGACGCCCAGTACAGGAAATAGTGTTTCCAGCCTCCAAACTCAATCACATTTCCTAATTGCGCCACCTTCTCATAATCAGAGGCCTTTCTCTTGATCGGATAAAAGACCCGTTTCTTGGGATAATTTTCTCTGACATATTTGAATAACCAATATCCGTTGTCCCTTGCGTTTTCAGGATATTCCGTGATAATCCATACGTCTTTATACAAACGTTTGTATATTTTTGCCGGAGCAAACGTAAAAGACAACTTGACGATAGAAGGAATATCTCTCGGACGTATTCTGAGCACTCCGTTCAACAAACTAATCATAACGAACCGGACGCCTCCTTATCATTTCTTATAACCAAAGAAAATCCTACATTTATAGAGTATAACACCATTTTGACAATCTAGCAACAGAAAAGATATTTGATTCTTTCCCCGCAATATCGTATAATAAATACATTGCCAAATATAAAAAGATCGGAGCAGAAAATCATGTTAGATAAATTTAAAACCTGGGCCGCCAGATGCCTGAAACAACTGTTGAAAATATTAGCGATCGGACCTTTCCACAAGAACCGCATCGTATTTTTCAGCTATCACGGAAAGCAGTACTCCTGCAATCCCAGATATATCTCCGAATATATCGCCGCACGCCGTCTGCCTTTTGATATCGTCTGGGGATTTGAACATCCGGAGGATTATCTCTATTTAAAAAACCAGGGAATCGTCCTGACAAAATATCTTTCCCTTTCTTTTCTGAGAATCTGCCTGACGTCAAGATATATTATCACAAACGCCGAGATCCCGTCATGGCTTCCTGTCACGCGCAGACAGACTCTGATTAACACCTGGCATGGCGGCGGCGCTTACAAGCGCGTCGGCAACGCATATATGAAAGAAACTGCCGAAAAGCAAAAACGCGCCGAACTGTCAAGGAAGACCCCGTGTATCTACCTTTCCAGTTCCCGCGCCTTTACCCAGATGACTCTAAGACAAAGTTTCCGTCACACCGGAAAGGTCCTGGAGACCGGCATGCCGCGTAACGATATCCTCGTGTCGCAGGACAAACCTGAACTATACCATAAAGTACGGAGCCATTTCTCCATACCGGACGGTGACAAGCTCCTGCTCTATGCTCCTACTTACCGGAACGACAAGAAAGCCTCCGACTATTCACTGGATTATGAGGCAATCCGGCAGACACTCACAGAAGTATTCGGCGGGAAATGGCAGATATTGCTTAGAATGCATTATTTTGTCATGGAGCAGCTGCCGAAAACATCAGCCTATATCGATGCTTCTCTATATTCTGATATGCAGGAGCTTCTCTATGCATCGGACATACTCGTTACGGATTATTCCTCCTCCATATGGGATTTTGCACTCACCGGCAAGCCTTGTTTTCTATATGCCACCGATCTGGACAAATACGATCTGAAGCGGGGATTCTACTCTGATATTCATACCTGGCCGTACCCGCTGGCAGAAAATGTCGAGGAACTTATCCATAATATAAAATCCTTCGATCCAAAGCAATATGCCAAAAATATCGAGAAACATCTCCTGGATCTCGGAAGTTTTGAAAAAGGACACGCTTCTAAGACCGTCGTAAGATATCTGTTGAAGAACTTATAATTTTATATTCAAGCGGCAGGAAAACAGACGTTATAAAACACAAAATCTTCCGTATACTCATTCCGACAAAAATCAGTATACGGAAGACCAAAACTAATCTGCTTCTTCCAACTTCATATCCTCTATCATCCGTCTATATGTCTCCGGCAGATCAATGGCGGGACTCCATCCAAGCGCCCTTAATTTTTCACCGGAAAGCTTCATCTTCACAGACGGGGCATATCCGTAAGTCAGCGCGGACTCCGGTATATCGAACGTCACTTTGATCTTCCCTCCTGCGATCTGTCCGGCGACCATATCCGCCATATCTACAATCCTCATATGAGAAGCTTCATTCACCACATTGTAAGCTTCACCTCTCTCGCCTTTGACGCCTAAGAGCAGCAAAGCCTCCAGCACATCCCTTATATAACAATAATTCCCTTCGGATTTTCCGTCCGAATGCAGAATAATATCCGTACCACGGATCACGCTTCTCGCAAACTGCGCGTATACCCGATTGTCCGATCGAAGAATGCCGGCTCCAAATGTCTGGGCTAACCTGGCGGATCTGACCGGCACCTTGAATTCCGCCGCATATGCAGAGCACAGACATTCACAGATACGTTTTCCCTCCGAATAACTGCTTCTTACATTTCCGATGTCTATATATCCCAACTGTGGTTCCCTTACTTCTTCTAAAGATGCGTCCGGTATCCCATAAACCTCCATCGAGGACACGTATACCATTCCTTTTACAAAATGGTCTTTCGCCGTTTCTAATATATTTTTCGTGCCTTCATAGGCAGTCTCGATCGTATATACCGGATGTTCTACCATCATTTTGGAAGCCGTAACGCTTGCCGTATGGAAAATATAATCAATCGTTCCTTCATATATGATGGGGGAAGTAACGTCGCCCACATATAACTGAAACCCCGGCGCCGAGAGCAGGCCGCCAAATATTTCCTTCGCTTTTTCCGGATTGCGGACCGCCGCAACGATTCGGATATTCATATCCTTCCTTCGGTTGCAGCATAAAAATAATTTCACAAGGCTTGACCCAATCAGTCCGGTTGCACCCGTAATAAAAACAACCGCGTTTCTGTATAACTCAAGATACTCGCTATGCTCTACAAGCCATTCCAGATCCTTCTGCTGCTTTGACCCCGGCCTGCATTCTGTTATCGTCTGTCTTATTCCGTCATTCATCCTATTATCTTATTCCTCTCCAAAATCTATCTTCCAGGGCCTGTGATTGACTCTCTTTTCTTTCGGAGGCAATTCCATATAGTCGCCGAATATCTTGGTCAGATGCTGGTGCGTATGATTTGGGATACATACCGTAAAATCCCGGAACGGCATCTCCTTTAACGGGTAGATGTCTTCTTTGCGCATCTTGTTAAGCCAGGGCGTCGGCGTCTCAAAGGCCGCATAGTACTCTGTCCTCCTGCCTCTGTACATCTGTGATATCCTCTGGAACATCCGATATATCCTGATGGGCGTAATATGAAACACCCGCAGCCCAAGACGGGCCAGATCACAGATCTTTTTACATATCCATTTTTTCAAGCCTTTATAAGGGATTACGGGCTCTCCCTTCCCGCTCAGATACAGAAGCCTTCCCAAAAACCAAGTCATAGCATATTGATATCTCCTGGCAAAAAAACCGTCCGCGAGATGATCGTATATAAAGATATCAATATTAATCCCCGGAGTATAATCACAATTCTTCACATCATTTGATATAAATTTTGTGCCCTTCTTTTGAAAATGTGTCACCGTACACGCATAATTATGATTGATCCCACAGGTCAGAAATTCATACTTGTCGCTCAGTTCCTTCCGAACTGCTTTTCGGAAACGCGGCAGATCCTCCCTGAACATTCCGATATCAACGTCGTCGTCCCAGGGAATGAACCCCTGATGACGAACAACCCCCAGGGCGCTTCCAAATATTATAAATGTATCAATCTTATATTTTTTGCATAGCTTTAATACATCCTGCAGAATCTCAGCCTGTACCTGCTGTACCCTTTGCAGTGTTTCCTGATCATAATACTCTTCCATATCCGTCCACCATCCTTCATCGTCCTTGTGATTTCTTCTTTATATGCCAAATATCTGTGAATTCTCCTCTGCCTCCACGATTGCCCGGAACGTATAGAAATCAGAAGGCGTCGTAATCTTAATATTCTCCGGTTTTCCTAAAACGGGATATAGCGTATGACCTTTTGCCGACATCATAGTGGCAGAATCAATAATATCACACTCTCCTCTCCTGCGCGCCTCGTCATGCGCTTCAAGAAGCTCCCGGTAAACAAAACTCTGAGGCGCCCTCACTACCCTGCACTTCCTTCGATCTACACTTTGGATAATGTCGCCGTTCTCATCCATCAGCATAACCGTCTCCGTCGCCGGAACCACAGTAATACCGTTCCCCTTTTCTTTTGCCGTCCGGATATTTGCCGAGATCAGCTCCTGGTCAATCAACGGTCTTACACCGTCATGGATTAATACGATAGAGTTATGGTCAATATCGTTCCGCATAGCGTCCAAACCATTGTAAATAGATTCCTGCCCCGTATTTCCCCCGACGGATATCCATTTCACTTTCTTGATCTGATACTTATCCAGCAGCTTTTTCAGATATCCGATCCAACTTTCAATACACACGATGGAGATTCCGTCTATCTCCGGGTGATTTTCAAAATGTTCCAAAGTATATATAATGATTTCTTTTCCATGCAGAGTAAGGAACTGCTTCGGCCGGGTCTTCGTATTCATCCGCTTTCCCGCTCCCCCTGCAAATATTACCACATAATTCATATTATCCCTCTTTTGATCAAAATCTGCTTTCATATTCATAGAGTATATCATTAATTGAACGGTCTATCAACTGTCTTGAACCCAAAAAGATGCATTATTAAGGCGTATACGACGTATTTTTCGGAATAAATACGAAAAAGAGGAGGCGGCGGCCTTCAGGCCGCTGCCTCCTGCAACGCTTGAATCGAGTTGAAACCCATCCTTCACGTATATTAATATACTACGACTTTGGAACCCCTTGGAATATTGTCATAGATCCATTTCGCGTTATCAATCTGCAGTCTTACGCATCCATGGGACAGTCCCATACCCAAACGTCCGTCCATCAATGATCCGTCCTTATTATACAGAACAGAATGGAAGAGATAATTCCCATAGAACTGGGTATACCAATAACATCTTGCCGCGCCTGAATCAAAATACATGCCCTTGCCCTGCACCGTGAATTCACCGGTTACGGTAGGCGTACTCGGAGCTCCGTCCGAACACGGCCAATAATAAATATATTCCCAGTTTCCAAGGCTTCCCTGGAAAATACCTACTCTATGGGTGGCTCTATTCACCAAGAGCAGATAAGGCGTCATACTAGAATATAAATTCGCCCTCGCAAGCATGTCCTGCTGATCCTGCGGCATCTTCGGTTTCTTCGTTTCGGTATAATAATCCGCATTCGCTCCCGGCTTTCCGGCATCTTTAGACACCAGACGGATCTGCAGCGCCTCTAACCGGTAACTGCAGCCCGTACTTCCCGCAGCCTGTCCGTTCATCGCCCAGCCAAGCCAGCCATAATCCTCAATACACGCCCTGTAATAAATGTCATAATAGTTTGCCAAATCACCTGAAAGAGCTATCTTCACCGCTTCCAATCCATGTCCGTCGTCCGGCGACCCGCTGGCGGTTCCGTTCTCTACCCAGTCTATCCATCCTCTGCCTGATACGTGGGTGGAATAAGTAATCGCTCCGGCAGGTATCCTTCCGTCGTCTGCTCTGTTCAGGTGTAATGTAATATGCTGAAGCTGAGCGTTTCCTTCTGCGGCTCCCAGGGTATTTCCCTGCTGTACGTTACCTGTCGCGCCTGCTCTTCTTATCTGCCCGGAATAGTAGAAGTCTCCGTTCTCGTAACCTCTCACATACCGGACTCCGCCCTGTGACGGCGCTCCTTCCGTCTCTTTTCTGACCAGTTGTATCTTAATGGCTTCAATACGTTTACTAAGCCCTGTCGATCCGGCGGTCTCTCCGTTCGCCACATAATCGCTCCAGCCGATCTTCGCCATATGAACGCTGTAATAGACGTCATAATGTTCTGCCATCTCGCCTGTCAGGGCGATCTCAATCGCCTCTATTCTTTTACTCATTCCGCTGGTACCCGCGACCTGGCCGTCGCTTCTCCACTCCTGCCAGCCTATGGACTGCACATGGGCGCGATATACGATACCTCCCGCATACTCAGGTTCCGGAAGTTCTATCTTAAGCGCCTCCAGACGCTTTGCTCTGCCGACGCTTCCTCCCAGTCCGTCGTCGCTTACTTTACCCTGCCAGCCTATTGACTGGGAATGCGCCTGATATGAAACTCTGGGTGACAGATATTGTCTGTCCGCGGAACCCGGAGCTTCCTCACCCTTCTTTACCAGCCGGACTTCCAAGGCCTCAAGACGCTTGCCATATCCCATGCTTCCTGCCTTCGCACCGTCCGACGCCCAGCCAAGCCAGCCATGGGTCTGTATATATGCCCGGTAATAAATGTCATATTCTTCCGCGATGGGTCCTGTCAGATTGATGGTTACCGCCTCAATCCTTTTGGATCTCCCTGTTGTTCCGATCAGTTCTCCGCCTTTTACCGGATTCTGCCAGCCTATCGACTGTACATGAGCGCTGTACTCAATCCCGCTTCCCGCCAGCTCTTCTGTCTCTACGTTCGTCAGGTTCATATACAACGCTTCTATCGCGCAGGACTGTCCCATCGTACCGGCCGTCGTGCCGTCGCATACCGAATCCTGCCAGCCCGTCCTTGCCACATGAGCCTGATACTCCACCCCCGGCTGTTCTGATTCAAGCAGTTCTTCTGTCTCATCATCTTCATCGTCTGCTTCTTCGTCCCGGTCAGTATCATCCAAAGTTATGTCCTCTTGATCTTCTTCCTCCAGCGATATGTCGTCCGGATCTGCTTCGCCCAGGGCGCCGTTATCCGTCGTCCCTTCATCAGGTGAAGCTTCTGCTTCTTCGTCCGCCCCGATATCCGGAACGATCGCTTCCTCTTCACCGGTCTCGGTATCCGGAAGGGTTGTTTCTTCACCGTCTTGTACGATATCCGTGTCAGACGTCAAGGTATTGCCGCTCTCTTCCACGCTCTCTGTCTCGGTAATAGCCATGTCCTTTGACGCCTCAGACGCATATACCTGACCCTCGGCAAATATCCCTCCAAATGAAAATACCAATGCCAAAATCCACGCCAGACATCTCTTTGTGCTCTTCACTCTCATCTCGTTCTCTCCTTTAACTCCTCTGCCCGAAACATTGATTTGATCTTAAGACCTTCCGGGCGTTCTTGTCTCCCCCTCTACTTTTTAAATGCTCCCCCTACTGTTCCCGGAGGATTTCCTCCCTTTTCTACTAATACGATTTCTATTCCTTCCAACCTCTTAGACAGTCCTTCCGAACCGGCCGGCTCCCCATTCTTAGCCCATCCTAACCATCCAAAGGTCTGTGCGTGCACACGATAATAGATATCATAATCTCTCGCCATCTCGTCTGTTAACTCAATACAGATTGCCTCCAGACGTTTTGACCGGCCTTCGGTTCCCGACATATTTCCTCCGGTCACCCAATCCTGCCAGCCATAGGTCTGTACATGCGTTCTATATCTGAGATGCTCCTGATTCGAATGACTCTTCAGAGAGATAATAATCCCCTCAAGCCGTTTTGACCGGCCTTCGGTTCCGCTCATATCTCCGTCGTATACCGTTGACTGCCATCCATAGGTCTGTACATGTGAACTATACCCTAATAATCTTTGCTTGAACGCGCCGTCCGTACTTCCCGGAGCGGCCTCGCCTTTCTTCTTCACAACGATCTGCAATGCCTCGATACGTTTGCCGAAGCCTTGCGTACCCGCGGATTCTCCGTTCTTCGCCCAGCCAAGCCAGCCGTAAGTCTGGGAATGAATCCTGTAGTAGATATCATACTTCTCGGCTTCAGCTCCCGTCAATTTGATCCGAATGGCTTCCAGCCTCTTAGAGAGGCCCTCTGTGCCGGACAACTCGCCAGCCGTAACCGGAGCCTGCCACCCGATCCCCTGCACATGGCTGCTGTACTCGACGCCAAGATCACCGTATCCGGAACCCACCTCGATCTTGATCGCTTCTACCCTCTTAGAAAGTCCGGTCGTACCGCTCTGGTTTCCGTTATTGACCGCAGTCTGCCAGCCATAGGACTGCACATGCGTCGTATAATTGATTATGTCCGGCATATCCGTCGGTATCGGAGCTACATCTGCCGTCTCCGTCATCCAGAAGTTCAGGTCAACGTCTCCGGTAATTCCGTTCACCCTTCCCTTACTTGTACACTGCCACATATCATAAGGTTTTTTATAGTCGCATTTGTAGTTATACTGCGCCATCCATCTGGACCATGAACTATTGTCAAATACAGGGCTTGTCAGATAGTTGGTCCACCAGTTCAGATTCGAGTAAACTCCGACCCTGTATCCGGCCGCCGATACCTTATCACAGAAAGACTTGGCCAGATTCGCCAGCATATCTTTACTCAAAGCTAACATCTTATTTTCTTCCATATCAAAATATATCGGATAAGACGGGGTATGACCCTTCAATAAACGAAGCACATGGTCCGCTTCCCCTGCCGCCATTGCAGTCGTATCGGCATAAGAGTAGATGTAAACTCCGTAAGGAATGCCCAGACGCTCGCATTCCGATACATTATACGCCCACCAGTCGTCGTCCTGCGTCACCCGGTCCTGTCCGTATCCGCAGCGGATAATCGCAAAATCAATATCGGAAGCTTTCACTCTCGCCCAGTCGATCTTTCCGTTATGCTCGCTGACGTCGATTCCTTTCTTCACCGCGCCCGGTATAACCTCGCCCCTGCTGTTGACATATCTGCCGTTCTCTTTATTCCAGGCATTCGCGTAACTTCCCGCATACATCTCCTGCACAGATAATTCACCGTCTGAATATCTCCAGCTGTTTTCTTTTAATTCGCTTTCCGATGCCTCTTCTTCCGGCTCTTCAATACTCATCATCTCTTCCTGGGCCGCCGCTTCTGCCGCCTCCGTCTGCTCCCTGGTCGCTTCCTGGGCCGCCGGAGCCTCCTCCTCTGCCACGGGGTCCACTTCCTCGGTTTCTGTATCCGCTTCCTCCGTATTCGGATCGACAGTATCTGTCTGAGCCGCCTCATTCGCCTCATCCACCTCGCCGGAAGAATCCTCTTCCGGTATTACCACGCTCTCCTGCGCATAACTCGTATACCCTGTCATACTGACTTGAGCCAGCAAAAGACTAAAACATAGAATAACTGTCCACAGTTTCTTCATCTGATACTCCTTTCTGATTCCCCTTATCAACTAGTTCTTTACTATCGAATTCTCTGTACTTCCCGGCGCTTCTCCTCCCTTGGGAATTAAGACGATCTGGAGAGCCTCCAGACGCTTCGACAATCCTTCTGTACCCGCCGGTTCACCGTTCTTCGCCCAGCCAAGCCAGCCATAAGTCTGTGAATGGCCGCGGTAATAGACGTCGTATTTTTCAGCCATCTGACCCGTCAGCTCAATCCGGATTGCCTCCAGACGCTTTGCCTGTCCGGTCGTTCCGGCAACGGCGTCTCCCTCTTTCCATTCCTGCCAGCCATAGGTCTGCACATGGACTTTATATCTTAGTTTTCCCGAATACTTCGTATTATTCAAGGAAATCTGAACGGCCTCCAGACGTTTCGCGCTGCCTGTTGTTCCGCTGTGCGCTCCGCCCATGACATAATCCTGCCAGCCATAGGTCTGTACATGTGTACGGTACTTTAGTATCGGCTGGACATACGGTCTTCCTTCATTTCCGGGCGCCGCACCGCCTTTTTTCACCAGTTTAATCTGCAGCGCTTCCATTCTCTTCGACGCATCCGTACTTCCCGCTATCTCGCCGTTCTTCGCCCAGTCCAACCAGCCATAGGTCTGTACATGCGTGCGGTAATAGATATCGTAGTTCTCCGCCATCTCCCCGGTCAGCCGGATTCGGATCGCCTCCATCCTTTTGGCTTCGCCCTGTGTGCCGCTGACCGCGTCGTCTGACTTCCATCCCTGCCAGCCATAGGTCTGCACATGCGTACAATACTCGACAGATCCTCCATAACCGGGATTATTCAATCTGATCTTAATCGCTTCCAGACGTTTCGCCTCCCCTGACGTCCCGGATATATCTCCTTCCGGAATATACCCCTGCCAGCCGTATGTCTGTACATGCGAATTGTAAGTAAGCATGGATGCGGACGGGGACGGAGACGTATCCGGAACCTTTGCAGATACCGTCTTTACATAGTCTTTGCTGACATATGCATACATCGCGCCGCTGTTATATACGCCTGTATTCGGATCTATACGCGATCTGTCCCCGGCCAGCACCGGATCGCTCTGTATCTTATAGAATCCTCCCGTCTCCTCCAGAAGCAAGAATGCATAATTCGAAACTCTTCCTGTACTGTATAAGATCTGCGCCGATGCAGACGATTCCTTGCGTACGTTCAACTCCGTATGTCCCGTTGCCATCGGATCTTTTATCCCGATGGAGTATTTATTCTGATCCTTCTTCCCGCCGTTGTTATCCAACGACCAGGCGATTGCAGCCGCTTTTTCTCCCCAATACGGGTCCGAAGCATACCGCACATTGATCCCGCTCGCTTTATCTCCGCAGAATCCTCCGTTATAATATGTATATCCTGCCCGCAGATACCGTTTCGACATGTATGTCTCTGCGAAATCCTTGATACAGGCGTTCACACTTGAAAAAGTAGTCGCGCTGCTTCCTGGAGAACTGTCTACCGCGTTGATTCCAAACAAATTATTTTTATTCTTGGCAATAGAGCTCGCGCCCCAGGCGCTCTCATTTGCGCCTATTCCTATCATAAGGAGCGCGTTGACCCCATATGTGTTTTGATTATCTACAAACAGGTTCCCCGTATTATACATCTTGGAATCCGAAGCCGCTCTTCCGTTCACCGCAGTTTTCAATTCGTTCTGGGTATATCCGGACTTCCCTCTCATGGGAAGGTATTGGAAATAATTATAATACGGCGAATCCGGATTAATGGAATTCCTTCTGGTCTCATTCTTATAATCTGAGATCATCCTCTCATAGCTTGTATAAAAATAATGGCCGTCATAGCTAAAATACGTTGCTCCGGAAGACATATACGGCTGCTGCGGTCCTACGTCGATTTTTCCGCCGTAACCGGGAGTCGTCATATCCATACAGATCTGATGAATCAGTCTTGTCCCATTCGCATAATAACTGCTGTAACTCTTCGCGCTGGAAAGACTTACCACCTGTACCTTCGAGGCGTCGACTAATCCAACCACACCGCTTAACATGAACTTGACTTTACCGTTCTCTGTCCCGAGATAGGCCGCGTCTGCTCCGCTTCTTCCATATGTATATCCGATGGCTCCGGTCCGATATTCTGTATACTCGGTTGTCGTGGTCACCGGCCGGCCCGATGCGTCCGCCCTGAAATTAACGATCTGCAGCGCATCAAACATCTCATCCTGAAGCCTTATCTCGTCAACGACGCCGTCTCCCTGATCTTCAACGATAAAGACGTTGCCATTCTCATCGATACTTGTAATCTCTCTTCCTTCCATGGAATACTCAAGCTCGCCTAAGTTCTCTGACGCTTCGCCGCTTTCTTCTTCCGTAACTGCCTGAAGCTCTTCCGACGCAGGCTCCTCCTCTGCGTCCGTCTGAAGTTCCTCCGACGCAGGCTCTTCCTTCGCGTCCGTCTGAAGCTTCTCCTGAATCTCTTCGCCCTGGTGTTCCGATACTGTGCCAGTGTCAGCTTCAACTTCTGACTCCTCTATTATCGTCTCTGAGGCTGCCGCCGGAAGCTCTGCCAAAAACGCGCAGCTTATGCAGCAGCACAGGATAATAGCCAGTATTTTTCTTTTCTTCAATCAAGCACCTCCGTTTTATATCTTTTTCCATTCAAGATTATAACGCAACTTATGGCAAATTTCAACCTATCTGCCAGAATGACAGAATTTGTTATCCATGGACGACGTCCTATTTCGCATAATATGTATTCTCGACACTTCCCGGAGCCGCTCCGCCCTTCTCAACCAGCCGGACCTCGATTGCTTCAAGGCGATACGCATATCCTGAACTTCCGGCGGATTCGCCGTTCTTCGCCCAGCCAAGCCAACCGAACTTCTGACAGTGGACACGGTAATAAATATCATACCTTTTTTCTGCCTCCCCTGTCAGCTTGATCTGGACTGCCTCCAGACGCAATGACCGTCCGCTTGTTCCGCTCATCTCTCCGTTGCTCTTAAAGTTCTCCTCCCATCCCGTCTTTTGAATATGGGAACGGTATTGGATTCCCCCGGATATCATAGGATGCAGACTGAGATTCAGGCCTTCCAGGCGACGGCTTCTGCCCGTCGTACCGCTGGTATTCCCGTCGCAGGTATAATCCTGCCATCCTTCCGTTTGTACATGGGTGCGGTATCTTACTATCCCTGTCGTATAGAGAGAGGCAAAAGGAGCGTCCGTCTTTCCGGGCGCGGCGGCGTCTTTCTTCACCACAATAATCTGAACCGCCTCCAGACGCTTCCCTAATCCTTCCGTACCCGCCGGCATGCCGTTCTTTGCCCAATCAAGCCAACCATAGGTCTGGGCGTGGGTCCGGTAATACACGTCGTACTTATCCGCATCCGCCCCGGTCAGACGGATCTGGACTGCCTCCAGTCTCTTGGACTCTCCGCTTGTACCGCTTAAATCCCCGTCGTTCACATAAGCCTGCCAGCCATATCCCTGCACATGGGAACGATAACTAATCCCCAGGTCTTTACTTCCGCTTATATTAATCTTAATTCCTTCCAGCCGCAGCGCGTTCCCTTCTGTCCCGCTCATCTCGCCGTCATGCTTCATATTCTGCCAGCCAATTCTCTGTACATGGGACTGATAAGATACCTGAGGCGATATCTCCCCCATCTTTTCCACCGCCTCGCCAAGCCGAATCATGCCATATCCGTATGCATCGTCCCTGCCCGCCGGGCCTAAGTCTCTGGCGGTACTTTTCAGCGTCGCCTCGATCTGATCCGCGGACAAACTATTATTGAGGTACTTTAATACTGCCGCGGCCCCGGCCACCAGAGGAGACGCATAAGAAGTCCCGGTTACCCACATATACCCGCCTCCTGTGGTCGTCGTGTATAACTGGCTGCCCGGCGCGCACAGATCTACTTCCGAATTTTTATTTGAAAAAACCGCCGCGCTGTAGTCCTTATTGACTGCGCCTACGGAGATCACTCCTGCACAGGAAGCCGGATAGTTATGTCTTGTGCTTCCGTCGTTTCCGGCCGCAGCCACCACAACCTTACCGGAAGCCCGAAGCTTTCTGACCGCCTCCTGCTTCACATCCTTAAGCGTCTCGCTTCCAAAACTCATATTTACGACCTGTATATCATTGCGGGCTGCTATTCTCTCCATAGCCGCGATCACATATGCGCCGTTCAGCATGTTCTCTCCGGCGCTCCTGCCTCCCGCGCGATACGCCACGACCTTTACCGCCGCGTTTCCTGCGATTCCCGCAATCCCGATCCCGTTATTGGCGACCGCTGCGATCAGCCCGCTTACCGCCGTCCCGTGACCTATCATATCCTTCATGGAATTCTCGGTATTCTCTACATAATCATACCCTATCTCACAGCGCCCCTTCAAATCAGGATGGGTCATATCAATCCCCGAATCAATGACAGCTACTTTAATCTCTTTTCTGCCGCTTGTCTGATTCCAGACAGATTCTCCCCCCACCGCCTGGAATTGCCACGCCTGTCCTCCCTTGATATAAGGATCGTTCGGAAGCTCGTACAATTCAATCATCTCATTACGGCTTACGGCCGCTACTCCCGGTTTGGCTTCCAGTTCTTCAATTACCTGGTCCGTATCTACCGATTCCTCCAGTTCCAGCAGATCCACCGTCTCGCATAAGGATTCTCCCTGAACCACATCGGATATGCCAAGATCCAGGTTCTCCACATTGCCCTGTTCGGCGTCTTCGTATACTACGATGATCTGATCTTCCACCGATTCCTCTTCACTAATATCCGGCACCTGATCCATACTCAGCAGGAGCTCATCCTGTCCTTCTTCACTGCCTGTTATATCCGCCGTCCCTTCTCCATCCTGCAATGTCTCTGCGGCTTCCGGTTCCTCCGACGTCTCTTTTGGAGCCTCTCCTTCCGTTTCCGCAGCTTCTATGGAATCTCGCCCTTCTTCCTCCGACGCTTCTTTGAAATCTTGTTCCTCCGCTAAGTCCGCCGCATCATCTGTCGCATCCGCAGACTCCATAACAACCTCCGGCTCCTCCGCCGCCTGTACCTTCGTCGACTCCTGCGGCTTTGCCCATGCCGTCCCAGGCATGGCTGCACCCATAAGCGCCGCTGTCACTAATATTACAACTACTTGTTCTTTCCTCTTTCTCATCATTCACACTCCTATCTCATATCCTGTTATCCTGTCTCTCCCGGACTACGGAAGATCAAGGTGAATCATAATTTCTTTCCTCTCCTGCGTTGGTCTCCTTCACCAGGTAAATCGGCCTGCCCTTGACCTCTAGATAAGTCTTTGCAAGATACTCTCCCAGAATCCCCACACAGAACAACTGTACGCCTCCGATCAAAAGCATAATACAGATCATGGAAGGCCAGCCTGCTACCGGATCGCCGAACAACATGGTACGAACGATAATCACTATAATAAAGAATAGTGCGATAAAGCAGAAAAACATTCCTGTAAACACAGCGATCATCAGGGGCATAGTCGAAAACGCTACGATTCCTTCTATACTATATAACAGCAGTTTCCAAAAGGACCATTTCGTCTCTCCGGCAACACGGTTTACATTCTCATACTCCAACCACTTCGTCTTGTATCCGACCCAGCCGAATAATCCCTTCGAAAACCGATTATATTCTTTTAACTCTAACATCGAATTGACGA
>CANODD010000032.1 GCA_947564705.1 uncultured Dorea sp.
GAATTATTTTCATAGATTCAGAGAATCTCCTTTTGCAGCGACTACGCGATAGCCGATGGATTCCATGCGTTTTTCTAAAGAGCGCCTGCATTCGGCGGATTCCTCTCCGGTACAGAGTTTATTGTCATAAAGCATATAATTCTTGCGGACGTCTGCCGGCGACAGGTTCGGCATAACTACGTTGGCTCCGGCAAGAATCCCGAGTTCCCGTCCCCGGGGGTCTATGGTTCCAAGGGCTGTAGTTGCCGGAAGCAGTACTTTCGGAAGCATAAGCCTTAAGAGTCCCAGCATAAAAAGGGTAAGCTCCAAAGCGCCGGATTCCCTGTCTGCGAAGGGTGTCTGGCAGTGTGAGATGAAAGGACCGATACCGACCATATGGGGATTCAGTTCCTTGATAAACATCATATCCTCCGCGAGATGTTCGGCTGTCTGGTAAGGGGAACCGACCATGAATCCGGTTCCGACCTGGTAGCCGATCTTTTTTAAGCTCCACAGACACGCCTGCCTGGCAGCGGCGGTAAGCGCCGGCGGATGAAGCCTGGAGTAATGCTCGGCATTGCAAGTCTCGTGCCGAAGAAGATAACGGTCGGCTCCGGCTTCAAATAGTAATCGGTAGCTGTCATAGGATCGTTCGCCGACGGAAAGCGTCACGGCGCAATCCGGATACAGGCCCTTTATACGTCTGATCAGGCGCGCCAGTTTTTCATCCGTGTAATAACCGTCCTCCCCGCCTTGCAGTACGAAAGTATAAAATCCGGATTCATATCCGGTTTTACAGCAGGAAAGAATATCCTCTTCCGTAAGCCGGTAGCGGACCGCGTGGGAATTGCTCTTGCGGATTCCGCAGTAGAGACAGTCGTTCCGGCAGTAGTTGGTGAATTCGATCAGTCCGCGGATATAGACGTCGTGCCCGTAATGGCGATGCCTCTCTTCCCGTGCCAGCGAGAAGAGATATTCGGCAAGATTCGGCGTCCGGTTGGAGATCAGATATATCCATTCGTCCTTAGACAGGCTTCGGTTTGTCTTCAGTTTATCGACGAGCTGTAGTAGTTCATGCCTGTTATATTCCATATCCTTCCCTTCCTGGCTCTCTTAAGAATTTTTCCGGCGGTATAAGTATAAAAAAAGAACCCGCCGCCGAATCAAGGCGTCAGGTTCTAAAGGAGAGCAGAATACCCCTCCCGGTATCATAAACAATTCGAAACTGTGCGCCTTTTCACGCAGGTATTACCCTTTGTGATCAGTACAGTTATAATTGTATCACAGAGAAGAGATATATACAATACCTTAAACAGACAGTAACTACTTGACATCTGGGAGGAAAAACGGCAGAATAAGTATGTAAATGATTACAGGATTGAAAAGAGAAGAGAATGAGAAGTCGATTTAACCTATTAAGCCACATGCTTAAAATTTTGCTTTTTCTGTTCATATGCGCTGTTTTGTCCTGGGTATTAAACCAGATTACCATGCCGCCGAATGTCGTGTGGATGAATCTGCATCGGGTCAGGGAGTCGGCGCCGTATGATTATATATTTGTAGGAACTTCCCACGGACAGTATGGGATTAGTCCGGAGGTGGTGGAAGAGACGACGGGGAAGAAGTGCTTTAATCTCTGTATGGCGGACGAGTATCCGATCGATACGTATTTCCTGGTTAAAGAGGCGTGTAAGACGTACAAGCCTGAAAGGATTATATACGAACTGGACCCGTCTTATTGGATTGGAGATCAGCGCCTCGGTTCTACATCTATCTTCTTCTATAAAGAATTTCCGTGGTCTGCCGTGAAGCTGGAGTATTTTGCGGACAAGATTGCCGGGCAGGATTACCGAAGCACGCTGTTCCCGTGGAGTTATTATAAGAATAACCTTACGAAGGCAGGGGATATCGTGAAGAAGAAGTTAAGCGCCGCTTATCGGGAATACGACCCGAGTATACTGGATATCCCGGGAGGGTATTATAAGTCCGATGGGTTCATCTATCAAGAGAAGGTAGAAGGGGCGGATAAAGGAGCCTTTAATAATATGCCGTGGATCGAAGAGGAGATCAGGGAGAGCGCGCGGATTTATTTCTCAAAGATGGTAGAATATTGCCGGGAGAATCAGATAGAATTTGAAGTTATTACGATGCCTGTTCCGGAAGAGACCGAAGCGAACATGCCGGAGAATTATGAGCAGTCGGAACAATTCTTCAAGGACTTTATGAAGGAGAGAGGGGTCCGTTATCATAATTTTAATTACGATCCGGAGCTGGAGTTTGACCGGAGTATGGAAAGCTACTGGGATTATGACGGCCATATGTTCGGCGAGGATGCGGAGAAGTTCAGCAGAGAGCTGGGAGAATATTTGCTGCGATGATTCCCGTGAGCCAACGGGGCGTGCGTGCATATTTGACTCCGGATTGCCGGGGGATTATGAATTAGTTTTAGAGCGGTCCTGTCGGACTTAGGAGATAGGGGGGAGAGTGGGAGATGTCTCTTATATCGATGGAGTTTCTGTTATTTGTCCTGACGGCAGTAACAGGATACTACCTGATACCGAAAAAATATCAATGGATCTGGCTTCTGGTATTCAGTTATATCTATTATGCGTCCGCTGGAGTCCGTCTGGTATTCTTCCTGGTCTATACCACTGTAACGGCTTATGCCGCCGGAAGGCTGATGGAGAGGGTGGAAGAAAAACAAAAGAAGAAAAGGGTTCTTGTCGGTTGTCTTCTTTTGAACTTTGGAATGCTGTCGGTTTTAAAATATACGGATTTTGTGATTGATAATCTGAATAAGATCTTTCATATGAACCTTTCCTTTTGGACGATGATCCTGCCGCTTGGTATCTCTTTTTATATCTTTCAGGCGATGGGATATATACTGGACGTCTACTGGGGCAGATGTAAGGCAGAGAGGAATCTCTTCCGCTTTGCTTTGTTTGTGTCATTTTTTCCGCAGATTCTGCAGGGACCCATCGGACGTTATCACAGGCTGTCGGAGCAGTTGTATGAGGAGCATGCATTTCATCTTCGGCAGATACAATACGGACTGCAGCTGATGTTGTGGGGATTCTTCAAGAAGCTGGTCCTGGCGGACAGGGCTGCGGTATTGGTGAACCAGGTGTCTGCAAATTATATGGAATATACGGGAGTAACGGTTTTGGCGGCTGTTTTGATGTATTCGGTTCAGCTGTACATGGATTTTTCCGGGGGAATGAACGTAGTAGAAGGAGTGGCGGAATTATTCGGAATTGAGCTTGACCGAAACTTTAAGAGGCCATATTTTGCGGTTTCGATCACGGATTTCTGGCATCGATGGCATATTACCCTGGGAACCTGGATGAAGGATTATGTATTTTATCCGGTATCTCTGTCGAAATGGATGGGAAGATTCGGGAAGTGGTCGAAAGCGGTATTTGGAAAGAAGACAGGCAGGCTTATTCCGATCAGCCTTGCGAATGTTATCGTGTTTCTTCTTGTGGGCGTCTGGCATGGCGCCGCATGGAAATATATCGTATATGGATTGTATAACGGACTGCTCATTGCGGCGGGCAGTCTTCTTGCGCCGGTTTATCAGAAAGAAAAGAAGCGTTTCCATATCAGCGACGGTTCGAAAGGATGGCGTCTATGGCAGATATCCCGGACATTTATTCTGGTGAACATCAGTTGGTATTTTGACATAGCGCCGGATCTGGCGGGGGCGTTTCAGATGATGAAGAATACGCTGACAGACTTTAGGTTCTCTGTGCTGCGGGACGGTTCTCTTCTGGCAATGGGGCTTGACAGACTGGATTATATAATATTATTTTTGGGCTGTACGATTGTATTTATCGTCAGTGTACTGCAGGAGCGGGGAGTTAAGATCCGTGAGACGGTCGGAAGGAAACCGATGGTTCTTCGATGGCTATTATATGGACTTCTTGTGTTTGGGACACCGATGTTCGGGCATGTGATGACGACGGCGGGAGGATTCATATACGCGCAGTTTTAGATTATCGAGATAGGAGGATAGAATGATTATAACCGAATAAGACGGTGAAGTTTTCCGAGACGTCCGTTTAACCAGAATAGAAAGATTGATCGAGAATAATTAAAGGAGATGATGGAATGGAGAAATTAATAGAAATCCTGGAAGAGATTCAGCCGAATGCGGATTATAAGAACTGTGACAGGTTGATTGATGATGAGATTCTGGATTCCTTCGCTATCTTGTCTATAATAGGCGAGATTGAAGATGAATTTGGAGTATCTGTGACGCCGGCGGAGATCGTGCCGGAGAATTTCAATTCGGCGGAAGCGATATGGAAGATGATAGAAAAATTAAAGGAAGTTTGCTAAGGATTTATCAAAAACTTGAAAAATATATGGTTAAGAGTGTATAATATTTTTAACAAATGTATCAAATAAAATGAAACGAGGAAACACAATGGCTAAGAAATCAAGAAAAGAACGGAAACAGGCCGTGGCAAAGCAAAACACGGTGAAACAGAAGACAGTAAAAGAAGAATTGATACCAGAGGCTGTCGTGAAAGTTCAGGAAGATGCAGAGGAGCAGGCTGTGGAAGAAGCTGCGAAGAAAGCTGAGGAAGCCGCTCAGAAAGAGGTAATGGAAGCGGAAGAGGCCGGAAAGGCAGCAGAAGCAGAAGAAGCGGAGGAAGCCAGGGTGAAAGCAGAGGCGGAAGAAGCGAAAAAGGCAGCGGAAGCGGAGGAAGCCAGAGTGAAAGCAGAGGCAGAGGCAGAAGAAGCGAGAAAGGCAGCGGAAGCGGAGGAAGCCAGGGTAAAAGCAGAGGCGGAAGAAGCGAAAAAGGCAGCGGAAGCAGAAGAAGCGAAAAAAGTAGCGGAGGCCGAGGCAGAGGAAGAAAAGAAAGCCGCGGCGGAACAGGATGCGGCAGAGAAAAGAACGGCGGCACGGAAAGTGTATGAGACGCGTTTTGCAAGGCATCTGGATGAATTGAAATGGTTATATATGGAATTGTATGGAAATGGTTCGATGTTTGCGGAATTGTGTGATAACCTATACCGTTTCTATGAAGCCCGTAATGAGGATCTGAAAGAGAGAGACATCATGAGGGAGGAACGTCCGGACTGGTATAAACAGAATGATATGCTGGGAATGATGTTCTATATTGATAATTTTGCAGGCAATATGAAGGGCGTCGAGTCAAAGCTTGATTATCTTGAGAAGAGTAATGTGAATTATATCCATCTGATGCCGTTCCTGGATACGGTGGAAGGGCGTTCTGACGGCGGATATGCGGTGGCAGATTTCCGAAAGGTGCAAGAAAAACTTGGAACGATGGAGGAGCTGGAAAGTCTTACGGCAGCATGCCACAAGAAAGATATGAACGTCTGCATGGATTTTGTTATGAATCATACTTCAGAAGATCATGAATGGGCGAAGAAAGCGCGGCAGGGCAACGGTGAATATATGAGCCGGTATTTCTTCTTTGACAATTATTCGATTCCGGCGGAATATGAGAAGACTGTGCCTCAGGTATTTCCGACGACAGCGCCGGGGAATTTTACGTGGCTTGAGGATGCGGAGCATTTTGTAATGACTTCCTTCTATCCATATCAGTGGGATTTGAATTATAAGAACCCGAGAGTCTTTAATGAAATGATGTATAATTTCCTGTTCCTGGCGAATAAGGGAATCGATATCATAAGAATTGACGCAGTTCCTTATATATGGAAAGAATTGCATACACAGTGTAGGAATTTACCGCAGGTACATACGATTGTCCGTATGATGCGGATGATCAGTGAAATCGTATGTCCGAGTGTTCTGCTCCTTGGAGAGGTTGTTATGGAGCCGGAGAAGGTAGTTCCGTATTTTGGAACTGTTGAGAAACCGGAATGTCATATGCTCTATAACGTAACGACGATGGCTACCACATGGCATACGGTGGCGACCAGGGACATAGGTCTTCTGAGGCAGCAGCTTGATATCGTGAATTCTCTGCCGAAAGAATATGTTTTCCTGAATTATCTGCGGTGTCACGACGATATCGGATGGGGGCTGGATTATGCGTCTTTGGAGCGAGAAGGTATCAGGGAGAGACCGCATAAGCAATATCTGAACGATTATTTCCAGGGGTATGTTGGAGAAAGCGTAAGCCGCGGGGAATTGTATAATGCAGATCCCATCAGCGGGGACGCCAGATTCTGCGGAACGACGGCATCCATGTGCGGGATTGAGAAAGCGGGCTTCGAGCAGGATCAGGAAGCGATGG
This sequence comes from uncultured Dorea sp., assembly GCA_947564705.1. GTDB lineage: Bacteria > Bacillota > Clostridia > Lachnospirales > Lachnospiraceae > Sporofaciens. The sequence continues at coordinate 6,216 of CANODD010000032.1, forward strand.
AACGGGCGATTCAAAAGGATGTTATGCTTCATGCATATATGTTCATGCAGTCCGGAATCCCGGTATTGTACAGCGGAGATGAGATTGGCCAGGTGAATGATTATACATATAAAGAAGATCCGAATAAGGCGGCGGATTCCCGATATATCCATCGCGGCGCAATGCGCTGGGATCTGGTGGAGAATATCAGCGATCCGGAAACTGTGGAAGGAAAAGTATTTGAAAGACTTGATCAGTTGGAGCATATCCGCAAGACGGAGAAAGTATTCGTATCCAATGCGGATACCTGGACGCTCGATACCTGGGAAGCAGGCGTATTGTGTATCGGAAGATATTATGAGGGCGATAAATTGATTGGTCTGTTTAACTTTAGTGAATATGACAGGACGGCATGGATCAATGAGACGGACGGGATGTATACCGATCTGATCTCCGGCAGGAAGATGGAAGCGCGGGGTGTGAATATTCCGGCATTTGGATTCTATTATTTGAAGAAAGACGAGTAAATCGTGTCAGATTTTCAATGTTATCGGGGTCAAACTTATTTGACCCTGAAATTATTTTAAAATGTGGTTAAAATCAGGAAGAATTGGAAAGGCTAAGAAGGCTTCAATTAGCAGAGAAGCATTAGGATTTGTTAACGGGAGTATTTGGAAAAGGATAAGATAGATGAAATACATTGGAGATTCTCGGAGGACTGATAGATGAAGCGAAGGAAAAAAGTATTATCAGTAGTTCTTGCGCTGCTTCTTTTGCTGAGTATGGGTACGGCGGCAGCGGCGACCGAGCAGGCGCAGGAAGGAGCTGAACCGGAGAACTCCGGGAATGAGGAAACCGAGCTGACGGAGGAAGAGAGGCTGCAGCAGGAGTTGGATGCGGTATATGCTTTGCCGGTAGAATCCAACGAGATCAAGGAGTGGCCGCAAGGTCCCGGGACATACGGAGAAGCAGCCATAGTCATGGAGGTAGATACGGGAGCAATCCTTTATGCGAAGAATCTTGACGGGCATTTCTTTCCGGCGAGTATTACGAAGGTTCTGACGACGCTGATCGCCCTGGAAAACGGTCAGCTCTCAGATCCGGTATATTTCTCTCATGATTGCGTCGCGTTCCTGAAGCCGGACGAGGCGTCCATCGGTATGAAGGAAGGTAATCTGATATCTCTGGAGCAGGCGCTCTATGCGACGCTTCTGGCTTCGGCTAACGAGACGGCATATGCGGTGGGTGAGAATGTCGGGAAGAATGCAGGACATGATTACAATTGGTTTATTGAGCAGATGAATCTTCGCTGTCAGGAGTTAGGGGGAACCAATTCTAATTTTGTGAATACCAACGGACTGCATGATGCGAACCACTATACCTGCGCGAGAGATATGGCGCTGATAGCCCGGGAGATGTTCAAACATCCGGAATTTTTTACGATTGCCCAGACTCATGAATATAAGATACCGGAGTCGGAGACGACAGAGGAGCATATATTTCAACAGCATCATAAGATGCTAGATCCGGAAAATGAGAATTATTATGAATATGTGGTCGGAGGCAAGACGGGGTATACTTCGGACGCATTATCAACATTGGTCACTATGGCAGATAACGGCAGTATGCAGCTGGTGTGCGTAGTTCTTAAGACACATGGAAAGAATGTCTACCCGGATACAAGGAATCTGTTGGAGTATGCGTTCACGAATTTCAGTAAGGTCGCGGCTGCAGATTACGAGACGTCTGAGGATATACAGTCGATAGGAGAAATGCAGGCGGCGGCTGTGAATATGTCGGGCGAAGCAGGGGCGGCCGGGACAACAGGAGATACAGCCGAAACGCCGGAAGCAGGCGAGGCAGCCTCGGCAGAAAATGCCGGGGCGGAAGGAAGCGTTATCCTTCCTAAGGGAGTGGAATTCAAGGATCTTGAGGTGGAGATAATTCCTGACAGTGATGTGAGTAATACAGGAACTTTGGAATACCGTTACAGCGGGAATCTGATGGGTAGCGTAAGAGCCGTATTGAGTCCGTCTTATTTTCAGAAAGAAGCGAAAGAGCCGGAAAAGACGGAAGTCAGGAAGAACTCAGAACCGGACTTAAAAGAGAAGGGCAAAGCCGGGAGATGGAAGAGCCTGTTAGAAAACAAGACGAAGACGGAGAAGATAATTCTTGCCGCGGCGGCGGCCGTTTTGGTTATACTGGTCTTTGCGTTCATAACATTGCTGGTGAAAAGAATCAGGTATAAAAAGCGTAAAAGATGAAAAGTAACTGAAATTACGCAAATTACGTAAATATAAAAAAACCTCTTGACGATGCAAGGGGTTTTTTACTATAATATAGAACACACAAAAGGCAATGACGAAGACAGTAAGCCATACTTGAAAGGAACAGCGAGCCGGGGAGGGTGTAAGCCCGGTGCGAGTAGGATATGGACGAATATCACTTCCAAGCTGCGGTTGTCGAAAGATTCTTATAGATTAGACGAAGAGATATGAAGTAAGGTTAAGTAGATACTGACGGGAGTCCTCCGTTACAGGGAAAGCATATGATAGTATGTTTAGGTGGTTTACAAACGCAAGCGCAGCTTCCGTCCTATACATGGACGGGAGTTTTTTTATGATATAGGAAACTTCGTTCCATATCACAAAAACCCTCCGGGAGGATGCGCACTCGCGCGAAGCAGAAGTATGTCGCTAAGGCGGGTAAACTAAAAATTGCTTCTGAAGAGTTACGAAGAAGGAGGTAAGCATTACATGTACAAAAAAGTTTCGACAGATTTGAATTTTGTCGACAGAGAGAAAGCAGTAGAGAAGTTCTGGAAAGAGAACCAGATCTTCGAGAAGAGTATGAAAGACCGTGAGGGCAGTAATATCTATATGTTCTACGACGGTCCGCCGACAGCCAACGGGAAACCTCATATCGGACATGTGCTGACCCGTGTCATCAAGGACATGATCCCGCGTTACCGCACGATGAAAGGCTGCGAGGTGCCGAGAAAAGCAGGATGGGATACCCATGGTCTCCCTGTGGAGTTAGAGGTAGAACGGGCGCTGGGACTTGACGGCAAGGAACAGATCGAGGAATACGGGCTGGAGCCGTTCATCGACAAATGTAAAGAAAGTGTATGGAAATATAAAGGGATGTGGGAGGATTTCTCCGGTACGGTGGGATTCTGGGCCGATATGGATAATCCCTACGTCACGTATCACAATGATTTTATCGAGTCCGAGTGGTGGGCCCTTAAGAAGATCTGGGATAAGGGGCTGCTCTATAAAGGCTTTAAGATCGTTCCCTACTGCCCGCGCTGCGGAACTCCGCTTTCCGCACAGGAAGTGGCTCAGGGATATAAGGATGTAAAAGAACGTTCCGCCATCGTTCGATTCAAGGTAAAGGACGAGGACGCATATTTCCTGGCATGGACGACGACGCCGTGGACGCTGCCGTCGAACCTTGGTCTCTGTATGAATCCAAGAGAATCCTACGCAAAGGTAAAATGCGTGGACGGATACACATATTATATGGCAGAGGCTCTTCTTGATACGGTGCTTGGACCGCTGGCAGAGGAAGGCAGGAAAGCGTACGAGGTGCTGGAGACTTATCTGGGAAAAGATCTGGAATATAAGGAATATGAGCCGCTGTACCAGTGCGCGGCGGACGGGATCGCGAATCAGCATAAGAAAGCATTCTATGTGACCTGCGACGATTATGTAACATTGACAGACGGTACCGGCGTGGTTCATATCGCCCCTGCATTCGGTGAGGACGACGCGAAGGTATGCAGAAAATATGACATGCCCTTCGTACAATTGGTGGATGAGAAGGGCAATATGGCGGAATCTACGCCGTTCGCAGGATTATTTGTCAAGAAAGCAGATCCAAAGGTGTTGGAAGACCTGGAAAAGAGGGGACTTCTTTTTGACGCTCCGAATTTTGAGCACAGCTATCCTCACTGCTGGCGCTGTGATACTCCTCTGATCTATTATGCACGTGAATCATGGTTTATCAAGATGACGGATGTGAAGGAAGACCTGATCGCCAATAACAATACCATCAACTGGATTCCTGAGAGTATCGGCAAAGGACGCTTCGGAGACTGGCTTGAGAACGTCCAGGACTGGGGAATCAGCAGGAACCGTTACTGGGGAACGCCGCTTAATATCTGGGAGTGCGAGTGCGGTCATCAGCATTCCATCGGAAGCATAGCAGAACTGAAAGAGATGTCGGATAACTGCCCGGATGATATCGAGCTGCATCGCCCGTATATCGACGAGGTGACCGTCAGGTGTCCGGTCTGCGGCAAAGAGATGCACCGTGTGCCGGAGGTGATCGACTGTTGGTTTGATTCCGGGGCGATGCCCTTTGCACAGCACCATTATCCGTTTGAGAATCAGGAGCTGTTCGAAAAGCAGTTCCCGGCAGACTTTATCTCCGAGGCTGTGGACCAGACCCGCGGATGGTTCTACTCACTGCTTGCCATCTCTACGCTGATCTTCAATAAAGCGCCTTATAAGAATGTTATCGTCCTCGGGCATGTGCAGGATGAGAAGGGGCAGAAGATGAGCAAGTCCAAGGGAAATGCGGTAGATCCTTTCGACGCCCTGGAGAAATACGGCGCAGACGCGATCCGCTGGTATTTCTATGTGAACAGCGCGCCGTGGCTGCCGAATCGTTTTCACGGCAAGGCTGTTGTAGAAGGACAGCGCAAGTTCATGGGAACCCTGTGGAATACTTACGCGTTCTTCGTGCTGTATGCGAATATCGACGGATTCAACGCGAAGGAGTATACGTTAGAATACGATAAATTATCTGTCATGGATAAATGGCTCTTATCGAGGCTTAATACGGTGATCGGAGAGGTGGACGATAACCTGGCGAATTACAGGATTCCGGAGACAGCAAGAGCGCTGCAGGATTTTGTCGATGATATGAGCAACTGGTATGTGAGAAGAAGCCGCGAACGTTTCTGGGCAAAGGGAATGGAGCAGGATAAGATCAACGCGTATATGACCCTGTATACCGCATTGACAGAGGTTAGCAAGGCGGCTGCGCCGATGATCCCCTTTATGACGGAGGATATCTACCAGAATCTGGTGCGCAGCATCGATACCGAGGCGCCTGAGAGTATCCATCTGTGTGATTTCCCGGTTGTCAATGAGGGGCATATCGACAAGGAGCTGGAGTCTTATATGGATCAGGTTCTTAAGCTGGTGGTTATGGGACGGGCGTGCAGGAATACCGCGAACATCAAGAACCGGCAGCCCATCGGGCAGATGTATGTAAAGGCTGACTTTGAACTTCCGAAGTTTTATCAGGATATTGTGAAGGATGAATTAAACGTTAAAGTTATAACATTTACACAAGAAGTGCGTGATTTTACAAGCTATTCTTTTAAACCTCAACTAAAGACAGTCGGGCCGAAGTATGGTAAAATGTTAAATGGTATCAGGGCTGCGCTTACATCCATAGACGGAAATGCCGCGATGGATGAGCTGAATGAGACAGAGGCTTTGAAGCTTGATATCGACGGACAGGAGGTTATATTGTCCCGTGATGATCTGCTGATCGAGAGCGCGCAGGCAGAAGGTTATGTATCCGAGAATGATAACGGTATCACGGTGGTGCTGGATACCAATCTTTCCGAAGAGCTTCTGGAAGAAGGTTTCGTTCGTGAGATCATCAGCAAGGTCCAGACCATGCGTAAGGAAGCCGGGTTCGAAGTGACGGATAAGATCAAGATTACTTACGAAGGTACCGGGAAGGCAGAGACCGTATTTGCGGCAAATGCGGATACCATAGGAAACGAGACTCTTGCGCTTGACGTGAAGAAGACGGCGCCGGCCGGATATGTAAAAGAGTGGAAGATTAACGGTGAGAATGTAACACTGGGCGTAGAGCGTGTGCAGACAGCGTTCACAGAATAATTTTCAGGTAAATGTAGGAAAGAGGTAATTATATTTACAGGAAGAGGAAGAGAGAGGTAGATGGTATGAATAATCCCAGATTTGAAAAAGAAGCGTTTAAGAAAGACGTAAAAAAGAATGTAAAGCATCTGTTCCGCAAGGAGATTGAAGAAGTATCACAGCAGGAACTGTTCCAGGCGGTCTCTTATGCCGTAAAAGAGGCGATCATCGATAACTGGATCGCGACACAGAAGCAGATAGCCAAGGACGACCCGAAGATCGTATACTATATGTCCATGGAATTCCTGATGGGAAGGGCTCTTGGAAATAACCTGATCAATATGACTGCATATACGGAAGTAAAAGAAGCATTGGAAGAGATGGGACTGAATCTGAACGTGCTCGAAGATCAGGAGCCGGACCCGGCTCTTGGTAACGGCGGACTTGGACGTCTGGCGGCTTGTTTCCTGGATTCACTGGCATCTCTGGGATATGCGGCTTATGGATGCGGTATCCGTTATCGTTACGGTATGTTTAAGCAGAAGATCAAGGATGGATATCAGGTGGAGACGCCGGATAACTGGCTTGCGGACGGCAATCCCTTCGAGCTTAGAAGACCGGAGTACGCGAAAGAAGTTCGTTTTGGCGGAAATATCCGTGTAGAATATGACAATAACGGTAAGATTCGTTTTGTTCAGGAGAATTATGAATCTGTCAAGGCGATTCCGTATGATTATCCTATCGTGGGATACAATAATAACCAGGTTAATACCCTCCGTATCTGGGATGCGGAGCCTATCGTAGACTTCCAGTTAGAGTCCTTTGACCGCGGAGACTACCATAAAGCGGTAGAGCAGCAGAATCTGGCGAAGAATATCGTAGAAGTTCTGTATCCGAACGACAATCATTACGCGGGAAAGGAATTAAGGCTGAAGCAGCAGTATTTCTTCGTATCCGCGAGCCTTCAGGCGGCAGTTGCCAAGTATAAGAGGGCGCATGACGATATTACGAAGCTTTACGAGAAGATGACGATCCAGATGAACGATACACATCCGACGGTGGCGGTAGCAGAGCTGATGCGTATCCTGCTGGATGAAGAAGGTCTCGGATGGGACGAAGCATGGGAGATCACCAAGAAGACATGTGCGTATACGAACCATACGATTATGGCGGAGGCGCTTGAGAAATGGCCTATCGATCTGTTCTCCAGGCTGCTTCCACGTATCTACCAGATCATTCAGGAGATTGACCGCCGGTTCGTGGAATTCGTTCGTAAGACCTATCCGGGTGATGAGAATAAGGTAAAGAAGATGGCGATCTTACGGGACGGCCAGGTGAAGATGGCGCATCTCGCGATCGTGGCGGGTTACTCGGTCAACGGCGTTGCAAGGCTGCATACGGAGATCCTTAAGAATCAGGAGCTTAAGGACTTCTATCAACTGATGCCGCAGAAGTTTAATAACAAGACCAACGGTATCACCCAGAGACGTTTCCTGATGCATGGAAATCCGCTGCTGGCAGACTGGGTAACGGAAAAGATCGGAACCAAGGACTGGATCATGGATCTCTCCTTAATGTCCGGACTTAAGAAGTATGCGGATGACAAAGAGGCGCTTAAGGAATTTATGGAGATTAAGTATAAGAATAAAGAGCGTCTGGCAGCATACATCAAGGAGCATAACGGTATTGAAGTAGATCCAAGGTCTATCTTTGACGTGCAGGTGAAGCGTCTGCATGAATATAAACGTCAGTTTATGAACATCCTCCATGTTATGTATCTGTATAACCAGATCAAGGAGCATCCGGAGAAGAGTTTCTATCCGCGTACATTTATCTTTGGCGCAAAAGCGTCTGCAGGATATATCCGGGCGAAGGAGATCATTAAACTGATCAACTCTGTTGCCGAGGTAGTGAATAACGACCGCAGTATCAACGGAAAGATCAAGGTAGTCTTTATCGAGGATTACCGGGTATCCAATGCGGAACTGATCTTCGCGGCGGCGGATGTCAGCGAGCAGATCTCGACCGCTTCGAAGGAGGCGTCCGGTACCGGTAACATGAAGTTCATGCTGAACGGCGCGCCCACGCTTGGAACCATGGACGGCGCGAATGTAGAGATTGTGGAAGAAGTCGGCATCGAGAATGCGTTTATCTTCGGACTGAGCTCCGACGAGGTTATCAATTATGAGCAGAACGGCGGATATAATCCGTGGGATATCTACAACACAGATCCGGATGTCCGCAGAGTTGTCGATCAGTTGGTGGACGGCACTTACGCTCATGGCAACAGCGAGATGTACCGTGACCTTCATAATTCTCTCTTTATGAAGCAGGGCAGCAACCGTCCGGATGTGTACTTTATCCTGAAGGATTTCCGGGCTTATGCAGAGGCGCAGGAGAAAGTAGAAGCGGCTTACCGTGATAAGGACAGATGGGCGAAGATGGCGCTCCTGAATACGGCATGCTGCGGTAAATTCTCCTCTGACAGGACGATCCGCGAATATGTGGATGAGCTCTGGAAGTTGGATAAGATCACCGTAGAAGTAGAATACGAAGATGAGTAAAGAATCATGCATAAAAACAAAGAACCCTCCATACAGTGTATGGGAGGGTTCTTTTATGCGGCTGAGACTGAAAAAACTGGGGTGCTACCTGATCATAATCATATTGCTTCCGTATGTGGTTACGGTATTCTTAAATGGGCCAAGCATTACGTCATATTCCGATGTAGACAGCGCCAGTGTAAAGGTTAAGGACGGAGATATGCAGAGCGAGATGCCGATTGAGGAATACTGTATCGGGATATTGGCAAAGGAGATGCCGGCGTCATATGAAGAGGAGGCGCTGAAGGCTCAGGCTGTTCTGGTGCGGACCGACGTCTACCGGAAGATCAAAGAGCTGGGGAAGGAGGCGGTGTTAGAGGAGCCGTTCTGGACGCGGAAACAGATGGAGGACGCCTGGGGAGCGAAGTATTCCAGGTACTATGACAAATTGTCAGGAGTATGGGACGAGACAGAAGGAGCGGTATTGTTCTATGGAGAAGACCTTGCCCTGACGCCGTTCTTCCGGCTGAGCAACGGCTGTACGAGGGATGGGAAGGAAGCTCTGGGAAGTGAAGAATATCCGTATCTTAAGATTGTAGAGTGTCCCTATGATATCGAGAATAAGAAGCAGATTCAGACCGTTATGACAGAAGATATGGACGCGGAGATTACAGAGACGGATACGGCGGGATATGTACTGAGTGTCCGGGTGGGCCAGGAGAACATAAGCGGAGAAGAATTTCGGAATACATATGGACTTGCGTCAGGATGCTTTACGCTGCAGCGGTATAACGGAAAGATGCGGATAACCACGAGAGGGGAAGGGCATGGACTTGGAATGAGCCAGTTTAGCGCGGAACAGATGGCAAAAGAAGGCGGAACTTACGAGGAGATATTGCAATATTTTTATGAAGGAACAGAGATAAAAGAAGTAGCAGAAATATTACAGGACGTAGAATAAGACACACACTATCTGGCAAAAATATAGTCAGAGGTGGTGATAAGATGAACAAAAGGCAAAAACCTTCACAAAAAATGAAAGGTGCTACCGTTGCGGCCGTCCTATGCTTTGTAGCAGCTATCGCGATAGTTGGAACATATACATTCAGTGACTACAAACGGATACAGCGGGAAGAACAGTTTGCAAAAGCGGTAGAAGATGACACAAAAGAAGAAGAGAAGG
>CANODD010000033.1 GCA_947564705.1 uncultured Dorea sp.
GGTTTAGGCATGACCGTATCCGAGCTGTTAGATTTCCCTGAAATGAATGAAACTATTTTTGAAGATGAATAAAATACCATATAAAAAGCAGATGCCCAAATTCACATCTGCTTTTTATATGATTATTTCACAGGATAATGTTAATCTTTGCTCGCATTGAGTTTTTCCACTATATGACCATCCATACTTCTCTTTTTATCAACCGTTCTCTTTTGTTACAACTATATGTATGGTACTCTTGCTAACCCCAAACGCTTTCGCCGTCTGTCTCACCGTTGCCTTATTTTCAATGATATAATATGCGATCTCTACTGCCCTTTCCTCAATATAATCCTTCATTTATAAACCCCTGCACTCATTGTTTTTACAATGTATGCAGAGGTTCATTTTCATATTCCTCTTTTCACCGCTTCATAATCTTATCTAACTTCTGTCCTTCCCCAAAACGAACCTCGCAATCCTTTCGATAAAACAATATCCCGTAACAGTCTATCTTCCGATACCCTTCTGTACACAATTCTTCCATATATCTTTTATCATAGATCTACTGCACTGTCATAGAAGCTGATAGTACGAAAAAGCTGTCCACTTAATATATCCGTCATCCTCTGGGCTATTGAACAACAACATGATCAACAACAAAGCCACCTCCTGAATACCACCGTATTCTCAGAGGTGGCTAAAAGACCCACTCTCATATCACCACAAAGGATATGATCAACTCTATACCTTAAACTTTATACTTTATAGCTTAAACCTTAATACTTTCCACAACTATTTACAATAATGTTATCTTAATGGATCCTTATAATCTGTTCGTAAAGCAATATCTCTTTACTGTTCACATTCAAATTATCATGGTAATGACCAAAAATCCATTTCCTGTATCTGCACATCTCCTTGATCTTTTCAAAATAACGCGTCAGAATATCCGGCTGATACGTGCCTTTAGATATCTTATCCTGCGTACTGGTAGCACAGCAGTGGGAAACGATATAGTCTACACTCCAGTTATTCCGGATCAAATTGCGCAGTCCTTCTGCCAGTTCTTCTTCTTCCGGCATCTCTTCTTTCCACCAGCTGACATGGTTAATGCGGTAAAGCTCTTGATTTTTATCTAATCTCTTTCTTTTTGCTTTGAATCTCGGATCGGACGTCTCTAATATACCTCCGGATATATCGCGGCTCTTTGCCCCTCCAAATGTAAATATCTTTAATCCTTCTAATTCATAGATCTGTCCCCTCATCAAATGAATCACCGAAGGCTTAATATATTGGACATTCCCGCCATGCCACTTTGTAACCTTTTGCTTTTTCAAAAGATCAAAATTCTCATGATTACCGTCTATCCAGAGCGTCGTGAACGGTTTATTATCCAGCCATTCCATCCAGTACTTCTGCTCCTTCGATTCATCCCAGTATCCGAAATCCCCGCATATAATGACATAATCATCTTTACTCATTTCTTTCTGCTCCGGGAAGATCTCCGCGGCAAACCGACGGTAATTTCCGTGGCAGTCTCCGGTAGCATAAATCATATCCCCCGATCCTCCCAAGATACCTTATTCTTTTGCTACTTGTACGCTATGCTCCTTTAACCAATCTCTGACCATGTTATTTAACGCAATATCTTTCAGATCTTCTTCCTCTACAACTTCCTTAAGCGATTCCACATCTTCATATCCATAGTCTGCCGCAATCGCCTTAAGCTGCTCTTTGTACTCCTTATCGCCGATCTTAATCTTCTCTTTATTCGCGATCGCCTCCGTCACCATACTTTGCTTAAGGCTGGACTTTGCAGCATCTTCCACCTGCTGTTCGAACTCCTCCACGCTATAACCCATCTGCTCCTTAATATAGGTCTCGTAATCCTTCTCTACATACTCTGCCATTGATTTATATTGCTCAATCAAAGAGTCGGAGATCTCTTTTATCTCATCTTCCGGATACTTCTTGATCTCCGTATTATCCAGCACCTTCTGCCAGACTGCCTGGCTGACCTGATCTTCATAGTTCTCCTTATTATCCACGTCTAACTGTTTCTTCACTTCTTCTCTATATTCTTCTACACTCTCTGACTTTTCCGAAACACTTCTCACGAAATTATCTGTCAATTCAGGAAGAGCCGATTTTGCAATACTCTTGACTGTAATCGTAAACACAACGTCCTTGCCTGCAAAATCTGCATTCGGATAATCATCCGGAAACTTTCCGGACCAATCAAACGTATCGCCGATGTTATGACCTATCACGCTGTCCTCGAACCCTTCAATAAACACACCGGAACCTATGGTCAGCGGATAGTCCGTTGCAGATCCGCCGTCGAATTCCTGGCCGTCAATCTTTCCCGTAAAATCAATCGTAGCGGTATCCCCTTCTTCAACCGGCCGGTCTGTTATCTCTTCCTGAGTCGCATTCATCTGAAGCGTCGACTGAATCGCTCCTTCTACCTCCTCGTCTGTAACCTCCGCCGGTTTATCCACCTCGGGAATCTCCACTCCCTTATATACAGAAATGCTCAAAGCATCTGTCTCCAATCCTTTACTCGCTGAACACCCTGCCAACATCGCCGCCGACGCAAGTATTCCTGTTAATAACATCATAACTCTCTTTTTCATATTAACTCACACCTCATAAAAATTATTCTTTCAAATTACATACCTCTATGTTATAACACATTTGCTTTCTCTTTACAAGGATACATATCTGAAAGAAACGATTTTAAGAATTTTTTTAATATCTACAATACCGGTGAAAAAAGTCTGCAGAATTGTTCCTTAACCCGAAGTATCAGATCCCTCTGCTCATATTTCTTCCGCGTAACCAGGGTACTCTTCATAATGTCATTTTCAAATGCCTCCATCAGTTTCTCCGTAGTCCTCGCGCTGTATACCACCGCATTCACTTCAAAATTCAAACTGAAGCTGCGGATATCCATATTCGCAGTCCCCATACAGGTAACCAGACCGTCGACACACATACATTTTGCATGGAGAAACCCGTTATCATAAGTATAGCATCTTGCCCCGGCCTCGATCATCTCTCCCAGATAAGAATAGGTCGCCCAATATACAAAAGGATGGTCCGGCTTGCAGGGAATCATGATCCGCACATCAATTCCTGATTTTGCGGCAATAATCAATGCGTCTCTGATATCATCATCCGGAATAAAATAAGGTGTCTGGATGTAAATGTTCTTCCTTGCCATATGAATCAAACGCAGATAATTGTCTCTGATCTCCTGACTGCTCGAATCCGGACCGCTTGAGATAATCTGCACAGGATCTCTGCCGCCCCGCACATAATCCGGAATTTCAAAAAGCCGATCCTCCAGAAACAGATTTTCCCTGGCCGCATAATTCCAGTCCAGAACGAACCGAACAGCTAACGAAGTCACTGCAGACCCTTCAATACAGATATGTGTATCCCGCCAGTATCCGAACTTCTTATCCAGCCCCACGTATTCCCGTCCCACATTGAACCCGCCTACGAATCCGATCCGCCCGTCTATGACTACGATCTTCCTGTGGTTGCGATAATTAATACGCAGCTGCAATTTACCGAGCAGAGCCGGAAAGAATTCCGCCACCTTAATCCCTGCTTTTTTAAGCCTTGCCCAATCAGAATGGCGCATCCCCCTGCAACCCATACTGTCAAACAGGACGCGGATCTCTACACCCTGTCTTGCCTTTCGCAGCAACACTTCTTCAATCTCTTTCCATAGTTCGTCATTTTTTATAATATAATACTGTACATGAATATAATTCCTGGCATGCTCCATCTCTGAGATCAAAGCCTGGAACTTCTCTCTGCCGTCCGTATATATTCTGATATCATTATTATCCGTCAGAACCGCTTCCCCTTCGTTCAGATTATACAGAATCAACCTCTTAAATCTCTCCAGTTCCGGATCTCGAAGCCTTAGTTTTTTCCGATAGATCGACTCCTCCTGCCTGCGGACTGCATATTTGATTTCCCCCTCTATTTCCTTCATCTTGAACATCCGCTCTTTACGGAAGTTCTGCCCCAGAAGCAAATATAACACAAACCCCAATATCGGAACAAAGTACAACAACAAAAGCCACGCCCAGACAGTCGTGGGATTCCTTCGCCGAAAGAAGATAATGATCAGCGAAAATATAATATTTATGACAAAGAGATGCTCCATCATCCATCGATATACCGTGAGGAATCCATCTCCCGCTATCTCTAACATCCAATAACCTCCTGTTGATATGATTCGTCTATTATACACGATAGACAAATATACGTCTAGTATAACCCACACTAAATACCTTACACTAAATACACTACACTAAATACACTAAATACACTAAATACACTAGTACAGCGCATACAAAAAGAAGAAGCACCTTATTCCTTGCTTCCTCTCCGCTATAAAAACCGTTCGTCACATATCCATACAGGCATAGCTGCCCGGCTCCCTGTTCCACGGGAGTCGAATGTGCCTGCAAACACATTCGCTTGGCTCATTGCTCCCGGGAAATAAGACGTTGCTAGGCCTTTAAATTTCCTAATAATGTCTGTACATCCGACGCCATCTGGCTCATCTTCCTGTAATTTGCGTATTGAGACTGCCTTTGCCCTCTGGCCGCAACCTCGGCTCCGTAAGCAGACAACTCAGCCGCCAATCTGTCTCCTAAGGTTGGTTCCTTCGGCTTCTTTTTCTTCATCTCTTCTTCCAGTATCTTCTTAATCAGATAATCCAGTTCCTTCAAAAGATTCGTCGCCCTCTTTGATATATCCCGGAACTCCTTCATAATCTCATCGACTTCTTCGCCTTCTCCGTCTCCCGTGACGCCGATCTCACTCCCGGCAGACGGATTCATTTGCGCCTCTTCCTTCGCAATCTGCATGGATACGTTCTTCACGAGTTCTTCGAACGTCTTCTCAACCGCGCTTAACTCTTCCTCCATGGACATCTTGCGGTAGCGCACTGTATGCCCGTCTATCTCAAACTCGACGCCGCTGAAATCATCTCCGGTACTGGAATCCATAGTCCAGACCTCTCTCGTACCATTGGCATACCCATCCATGATCTTATCCCGTTCCGCCAGATATGCCGCCGCCAGGCTCTCGGCATGGCTCCTGATATCCCGGTTCCCATATGCAGCCAGGTTCTCCTTATACTTGCCCGCCATCTCGTTATATAACCTGGTACTCACACCATCCTCACTGGTACTGTCAAGTCTCTGCAATATGTAGGTCCGGCAGAGCCCGTCCATCAGAGACAATCCGTTCCCCCCGGTATATCCCCCTGATGAACTCAGATCTGACATCTGATCCCTCATATAGTTCATCCCTTCTCTTGAGATATCCACCTGGTCCGTGGACGCAGCACGCTGCTGTTCAACAAATTTATCCGCAAATTCTACAATCTTTGTCCCGTTCTGAAAAATCTTAACCTGGGAATTATTCCAGACATTCAACTTATCCAGAAGAAATGTATAATCTCCATATATCTTCATATCTTCACTCTCTCCCGCCGCATGCAGAATAATAATTACGCATTGCCCCCGCTCTCTTCTGCCGCACATCATAATATCGTTATACTGTCTTATTATTAATATATATCGGCTGTATTTTATAAAAAGTTAAGGTTCATAGATATGTGAATCAAATCTCTTGCACTTGCCTGAAAAGAATGATACAATGTATTTCGTGAAATACATGAGATCACACAGGATCAAAATAGAAACATATAAAATACAGGAGGTTCACCCGTGAGTACATTTTCCATCGTTTTAATCGTAATCACCATTATTTTAATCGCCGCGATTATCGTATTATACTTTTTGGGCAAACGAGCAGAAAAAAAGCAGGCGGAACAGCAGGCTCAGTTAGAAGCCGCGTCACAGACCATGACGATGCTTATCATCGATAAAGGCCGGCTGCCCCTGAAAGAAGCCGGGCTGCCCGAGATGGTTATTAATAATACGCCCAAATATCTCCGCCGCTCCAAAGTTCCGGTCGTAAAAGCTAAAGTCGGTCCAAAGATCATGACCCTGATGTGCGACGCCGACATCTTTCCCCTCGTTCCTGTAAAGAAAGAGGTTAAGGCAAATGTAAGCGGAATCTACATCACCTCTGTCAGAGGACTGCGCGGACCGCTTGAGACGCCGCAGAAGAAAAAAGGGTTTTTCGCAAAGATGCGGGATAAAGTCAGCAAAAAATAATGTATTTAAAAAGCATTGGATCACCGGTCCAATGCTTTTATATTCATCACAATATTACAATCCGCAACAGGCTCGTTATTGACATCCAGGGCATAATTCACATGTACGTCGATATTCCTGTCTGTCACGTCTACCTGCATATCCTTTGTATGTGTTCCAACCAACAACTCACCATAAGGGGTATCATACTGAGTGATATTCATCTTGTCTTTCTCGAAGACCATATGGGTATTCGACAACCCGCTTTTTACAATCTCAAGTTTGCCGCTCTCCGCAATACGCACCTTATTCCTGATAAACCCGGGTATTCCCTCCACGACTTCGTCATAAATTACATAATGCTTATTGTTCTTGAAATAATAAGTCGCAGGCGTGATCACTTGAATCGGCTCGTTTTCATCCTCTTCCACGACTCCCACCGTCTCATAATGCAATCCCGATATGCTTAACAAAACATCCTTCGTCATAACATCACCTGATATTCTTTCATATTCTCCTATACTAATCAATCCCTTACCTGACATTCTTTTTAATATTCCTCAATATTGACAAGCCTCGTCGACGCCACGTCATATGTGAGAATCCCATTCGCAAACCGGGTGAATTTCTCTGCCGCATCACTTACATAGAATTCATAAGACGCCGCCCTTTCGGACCGATTCTCTATCCCCTGCCCGAGCAGAATCTTTTTCAGATCCATCGCTGTCTCATACGCCGGATTCACGATATGTACCTTCTCTCCAAAATATGCCTTGATTCTCGACCGAAGCAATGGATAATGAGTACACCCCAGTATCATCGTATCAATCTCTGTCTTCCGCATATCCGACAGATAGATATCAATCACTTCCTCCGTGATCTTATGCTTCGCAAACCCTTCCTCCACCAACGGTACAAATAACGGACAAGGCTTCCCTATCACAACTGCATCCGGATTCATCTGCCTGATGATCTTGGTATAGGTCTCGCTCTGTATCGTAGCTTCGGTCCCTGCTACACCGATGATACCGTTCTTTGTCGACTGCACGGCAACACGCGCTCCCGGTGCGATCACTCCCAGGATCGGAATGTCCGATTCCTTCTGCACCGTCTCAAGCGCCAGGGCGCTCACCGTATTACAGGCTACTACAATCGCTTTTACATCCTTTGTCCGCAGAAAACGGATAATCTGTCTGGAAAACCGGAGAATATTACTCTTTGATTTACTTCCATACGGCACCCGCGCAGTATCCCCAAAATACACAATATTCTCATGGGGAAGCTGACGCATAATCTCCCTTGCAACCGTCAGACCGCCCACTCCGGAATCAAAAACCCCGATAGGAGCCTCATTACTCAAATTATTCTTCACACTCAAAATCTCCTTTATGCCATTCGTGTTATCCATTGTACTGCCTGCCATTTAGAATTTCAAGTTGAAAGCTGTTATTTTCAAATATCCTTTGAATACGTTATAGAAAAAACGGGCGATAATCCTGTACATAGAATCGGTCTCAAACTAATTCTATGAAGACCGCAAGACTACCGCTCGTTTTTCTCTTACATATTCTTACTCCATCTTCCTAAAGCGCTAATTCCTTCGCTATCTCATACTGATAAACCGGAATTCCCTTCTGCATGCCAAGAGCCTCGTTAATATCAAAATCAACATATTTACCGTGCCTGTATCCGACAACCCGGTTTGATTTGCCTTCAATCAGCAGATCCACCGCCATTGCGCCCATAATAGAAGCATATACTCTGTCCTTACAGGTCGGGCTTCCGCCGCGCTGCATGTGTCCGATAATCGTCGCCCTGGTCTCCATACCGGTTGCCGCTTCGATTCTCTCCGCCATCTCTATGGAACCGCCGATACCTTCCGCGTTGATGATAATATAATTCTTCTTACCACGTTTCCGGCACTCCTGGATATCTGCCACGATCGCCGCCTCATCATATCCATGCTCTTCCGGCAGCAGGATACGCTCCGCTCCGTTGGCAATACCGCACCACAATGCCAGGTATCCTGCATCCCTGCCCATTACTTCGATAATGGAGCATCTCTCATGGGATGTGGATGTATCACGTACTTTATCAATCGCTTCCATCGCTGTATTAACCGCAGTATCGAATCCTATCGTATATTCCGTACATGCGATATCCAGGTCGATCGTTCCCGGAACTCCGATTGTGTTAATCCCAAGATTCGCCAATGCCTGTGCTCCGGCGAATGAACCGTCTCCTCCGATTACCACAAGTCCGTCAACCCCGTACTTCTTCAGGATCGCCGCTGCTCTCTGCTGTCCTTCTTCCGTCCGCATCTCCTCACACCGCGCAGTCTGAAGGATCGTACCTCCGCGCTGGATCGTATCAGAGACGTCTCTTGCTGAAAGATCTATGATCTCTTCATCTAACAGACCCGCATAACCCTTTCTGATTCCTCTGACTCTCAGACCTTTGCCAAGTGCTGTACGAACGACGGCACGAATTGCCGCATTCATTCCCGGCGCGTCGCCTCCACTGGTTAATACTCCGATTGTACGTACTACTTTTGCCATAAATCATTCCTCCATTGTAGTCATTTTATGTACACTCCGGATCACTCTGTCTCTGCCGCAAAGGCAGATACATGCATTCCAGAAGCACAGTCATAGTTATCAGCCTCTCTCGTTCATCATTGTACATGAATTAACAAAGGTTTTCAATCGGTTTTTCTATTACTTTTACACAAGATTCTCCCAGATAATTCGTCAATTTGTTCAGCAGTATTCTGTCTGCATTCACGCTCCGGCCAACGCCCAGACGCTTGACCGCCTTCTCTCTTTTACAGTAGATCACCACCCTGTCGGCGCCATCAGAATCTTTCAGCATATCAAAAAGTTCCGTCTCCTGTGCAAGATATGTATCTTTATCTGCATATTGAAGCCAAAGCTCCCGCTTCGTCTGTTCAAAGGGAATCACCTTCTCGCAGATCAGCTTACTCGCCGCCTCGTCTTCCTCCGACACTCTCCCTCTGATGAATACCTTTGCCTCCTCGTTGAGATGCTGCTGGTTTTTCTCATAATCCCTCGGAAATACCACCACCTCTACAGAACCTGCCAAATCCTCCAGCGTAACAAAAGCCATCACCTTGTTTTGTTTGGTGTATTTGATCGTCTTCGACGTGATTATACCGCCGATCACTTCTCTTTTCCCCTCATGCACCCTGGTTCTTCCGCTCTCTTCATCTAACTGAAAATCCAGAGTCGTCCTGGTAATATTCTTCCGCCATTTTTCTTCGTACTCCTCCATCGGATGACCGCTTAAGTATACTCCCAATACTTCCTTCTCAAATGCGAATTTCGTCTCCTTCTCGTATTCGCCTACCTTGGGAAGAGGAATGTCGAATTCGGCCTTCTGGTCGTCGCTTACCATATCAAACAAAGTCATCTGCCCCGTCATAGAATTCTTCTTCTCCCGGTTTACCTGGTCCAAGATCTGCACATAGATTATCATAAACTGCTTTCTTGTCCCTCCCAGACTGTCGAAAGCGCCTGATTTGATAAAATTCTCGATTGTCCGTTTGTTAAGTATCTCTTTGTCGGACATTCGCTCAATAAAATCTTTAAGGTTCTTGAATCTTCCCCTTTCTTCTCTCTCTTCCAGAATAGCCGCGATCACAGAGCGGCCGATACTTTTAATTGCGGTAAGCCCATACCGGATATTCCCGCCGTCTACAGAGAAGTCTCCCACTCCCTCGTTAATATCCGGCGCCAGGATCTTAATTCCCATCTGACGGCTGGCATAGATGTATTCTGCTACTTTACTGGGGACATCGATTACGGACGTCATAAGCGCCGCCATGAATTCCACCGGATAATAATACTTAAGCCATGCCGTCTGATACGCTACCACCGCATATGCCGCCGCATGGGATTTGTTAAACGCATACTTCGCAAAATCTATCATCTCATCATAGATCTTATTGGCAGTCTTCTCGTCAATCCCGTTGGCAATACATCCGGGAACCCCTTCTTCGGCATTTCCATACACGAAGTTCTCCCGTTCCCTTTGCATCACGTCGCCTTTCTTCTTAGACATGGCGCGGCGCAGAATATCGCTTCGCCCCAATGTATATCCCGCCAGCTCACGGACAATCTGCATAACCTGCTCCTGATAGACGATACAGCCGTAAGTTGACGCCAGAATCGGCTCTAACTGCGGACAATCATAAGTAATGACCTCCGGATGATCTTTTCCTTTAATATACTGAGGGATAAAATCCATCGGACCCGGGCGGTACAGGGCGATTCCGGCTATCACATCCTCCAGGCTCTGGGGCTTTAACTCCTTCATGAAGCTCTTCATACCGCCGCTTTCCAACTGAAAGATGCCGTCCGTCCGTCCTGTTCCTATGGAAGACAGCACTTTCTTATCGTCATAATCAATCTCCCCTATGTCGATCTCCTTTCCGGAGCTCTTACCGGCAAGCCTCACGGCGTCCTGAATCACAGTCAGGGTACGAAGCCCCAGGAAATCCATCTTAAGAAGCCCAAGCTCTTCTAACGTCGTCATCGTAAACTGCGCGGTGACGGACCCGTCTGAACCAAGAGACAGCGGCACATACTCATCCACCGCTTTCTGGCTTATTACTACGCCCGCTGCATGCATCGAGGTATGTCTCGGCAGACCCTCAAGTCTCTTAGACATATCGATCAATTCCCGAACCTGATCATCCTCCTGATACTGCTTCTTAAGATCCGGGTTCATCTCAAGGGCGCGCTCTAAAGAAACCGGCTGATTATTCTGCCCTCTCGGTATCATCTTAGCAATTCCGTCTACGAATGCGTAAGGAAGATCCATCACTCTTCCTACGTCCCGGATTACACCTTTTGCCGCCATCGTACCAAAAGTTACGATCTGCACCACCCGGTCCGTCCCGTATTTATCTACTACATAGTTAATGACCTCCTGCCTCCGTTCAAAACAGAAGTCAACGTCAATATCCGGCATAGATACACGTTCAGGATTCAGGAAACGCTCGAACAGGAGCTGATACCGTATCGGGTCGATGCTGGTGATCTCCAGGCAGTACGCCACGATACTTCCCGCCGCGGAGCCGCGGCCCGGTCCCACAGCGATGCCGTGATCCTTCGCATACTTGATAAAGTCCCACACAATCAGGAAATAATCCACATACCCCATGGACTTGATCACCGACAGTTCATATTCCAGACGCTCATAAAGAGACTTGTCCCCGTCGGGATAACGGTTCTTCAGTCCAGTAAAACACAGCTCCTTCAGATATTCCCATGAAGTATAGCCCTCCGGTACATCGTACTTAGGAAGTTTCGTCACACCAAACTCTATCTCTACATTACACCGCTTTGCGATCTTCTGTGTATTCTCAAGCGCCTGTATGGCATAAGGAAACAGCTCTTGCATCTCCTCTTCTGACTTGATATAATACTGGCCGCCTTCATACCGCATCCGGTTCTCATCTGACAGCTTCTTCCCCGTTTGGATACACAACAGCATATCATGAGGTTTCTCATCCTCCGCATAGGTATAATGAACGTCATTGGTCGCCACAAGCTCAATGCCTGTTTCCTGAGACATCCGAAGCAGAGACTGGTTCACCAGTCTCTGCTCCTTTAACCCATGATCCTGAAGCTCCAGGAAAAAGTTTCCTCTTCCAAATATCTCCTGATACCGCAGGGCCGCCGCTTTCCCTTCCTCATACATTCCCCGCAGGATATTTCGCTGGACTTCTCCCGCCAGGCAGGCGCTCAACGCGATAAGCCCCTCATGGAACTCCCGCAGAAGCTCAAGATCCACCCTTGGTTTGTAGTAATACCCTTCCGTGAATCCCCTGGATACAATCTTCATCAGATTATGGTAACCCTTATCATTCTCTGCAAGCAAAACCAGATGATAATACCTGTCGTCTCCGCTCCCTGCCGCTTTCTTATCAAATCTGGACCCCAAAGCTACATAAACTTCACAGCCAAGGATCGGATGGATTCCTTCCGCTTTCGCCGCTCGATAGAAATCGATCACACCGAACATTACGCCGTGATCTGTGATCGCCACGCTGTCCATGCCTAATTCTTTCACCCTTGACACGCATTCCTTAATCTTATTCGAACCATCCAACAGACTATATTCTGTATGGACATGCAGATGTGCAAAACTCATTACTCGCTCCTTCTTATTCTTTGCAGGCTCACTCTATCTCCTTCTCTACCTTTTACAGATCTCGATAGATTTTTCACGGATTACAATCTTCCCCTCCTTAAGAAGCCTGCCTACAGCCCTCTTAAACGCGTTCTTACTCAAACCAAACTCCGCCTTAATCCGTTCCGGCTCTGCCTTATCGGTAAACGGCAGTTTCCCGCCGTTCTCCTCCAATCTCTCCCATATCATCCCTGCGTCCGCATCCATCTGCAAAAAGGACTTTTCTCTCACGGCAAGATCCAATTTCCCGTCCTCTCTGACTCTGATAACTCTTGCATGTATTCTCTCGCCTACTCTTAAGGCGCCAAATGCCTCTCTCTTCGGGATCAAGGCGGAAAAACAGTCGTCTACTGCAACAAACATGCCAAAATTATCACTGGTATCATAAATAATGCCCTCAACCCGGTCGTCCTTCTGATACGGCGAATCCTGTCTGAGCATGTCATAAACCTTCATCGTCGCGCACAGCCTGTCCGATTTGTCAATATAGAGGGATACCAAAACCTCGTCTCCCTTTCTCACCTTCGCCGTCTGCTCCCGAAACGGAAGCAGCAAGTCCTTCTCCAGCCCCCAGTCAAGGAACGCGCCGATCTTCCCTGTATCCGCCACTTTAAGCGCCTTAATCTCCCCCAGGGTAATCTTCGGCTCATTCGTCGTCGCGATCAGACGGTCTGAAGAATCCTTATATAAGAACACCTCCACCGTATCTCCGTTCTCTGCTCCCTTTGGTACCTGTTTCTTCGGAAGCAGCACCTTCTCCTGGCTATTGCCCAGATATACTCCGAAGTCTACCTGCTTCACAATCTTCAGACTTACTTTTTTTCCCAAATTCTCTGTTAATGCCATACCCGTTCCTTTCACTCATTTATCCTGTATTCATTGTCCGATTTAACATTTATCCCTCTGACCGGCTGTCCGGGAACTGCTTTTTTCAAGATGTCTTAAACTCTGCAGCCGCATATATCTTTCCTGCCTCGTCACAGAGTTCCACCACCGTCCTGTCTTCTTCGAAAGCGGCTTTCGGATAGATCATATCGCCATACACCGCGGACTTCTTATATTCTACACGAAGCTGACGGATATCTTCTGTCCCTCCAAGCTCTTCCATCGCCATCTGAACATACTGACAGTTATTCACATGTTCGTTCGTATCGATATGATACCGCCTGACCGGATACTCCTTACAAGGCCGCAGCTCCTTCGGAAGCGCAATCTTGCGGGACGCGTAATCCATCTTAAGAGGCTCGCCTGAACCGTACAGTTCTACTTCGTACGCATCCGGCCTTACAGGTCTTCCCTTCCTGGTATCCATATATACCCACATGGAATTCGCATACGCGTTCATCCGCCCCGATTCATCCTCCATGCTGAAATTCCTGAGCCCGTACAATCCTTCAAATTTCGTCGCCCAGGTGCTGACCTTTATATGCTCCCCCATGGACGGATAACGCTCCACCACCACCTGCCATGCCGACAGTATCCAGACTCTGTCCCGTTCCTTACAATACTCAGGCCCCACTCCCAGGCTCTCGGAATGAAATGTACTGCAATCCTGAAAATAATTAATAATTCCCGGCAGCGTAATCCGGTTCGTGTGATCTACTTCACTGAACCTGATCCTGCTGTCAAACGTATATCTGTTATTCTTCTGCATCGGCTATGTAACTCCTCTCTAATGCGTCTTCTCTGTCCGTTTCTTTCAGTCTTTATTTCCGAAGAAAAAGAATCTGATCTTAAAATCCGTGGCAGCCGTAACCATCTCGTACTCTTCCGCAGTCAGAGCCTCTTTGAGTTCTTCCTTCCCCTCATCCGTAACCACGGCGCAGGCAGAGCTTGTAAAACACAGATTCGGATATAGGACACACCACCAGTTATGTCCTCTCGCCTCACCGAGCCTGATCCGCAGCGCCTCATAATTTCCCTGGGGGAAAAAAATATCTCCGTACTGCTTATCCGGAAAATAGCAGACCTCTACTTCCGCTTCGGAACTGTAAGAATACCCTTCTTCCCTGACCGTCTGATCCGCAACCCGTTCCAATTCCTGCAGATGACTCCTTGCCCACTCTTTCGTCTGCTTAACATCCGGCTCTTTCTGTAATTCCGAATCCATACTTTTTCTCATATAATCAATCACGGCGTCCCTCACCTTAAGCTTCACCGCCTGATCTTCCTCGCTGTCACTGTTGGCAAGGACATGAAAACGAAACACCTCTTTCGCGAGCGCGTCCTGCGTCTCTGCAATCTTCGCGTCCACCTGCTCCATCCGCCGTTCTACGAGGATTCCTGTCAGGATTGACGCTATACAGATTCCTAGTATAACACAAATAACCTGCCGGATTCTATTACTTATAAAAATTTTTTTATTGCTGATTTTACCGTTATTATAGTACAGATTCATATGTACTGCCTCCTTCCGATATTTCAAATATCTTTATCAGAAGTCTTGACATATGGAATCCGATTTATACCGTTTAATACATGAATTCTTATCTTTCTTTATTTAATTAATTACTTCATTAAATTACTTCTTGGTACGGATCACATTCATAACGGCCTCCACCTGATTGTCTATATGCCTGCAGGTAATCTCCGCCGCCAGTTCCTTCTCTCTTTTTTCAATCTGCCGGATAATCTCCTCATGCTCCTGAATCAACTGCGGGTAGACCCCCGGCCGCTTCAGATATTCCACTCGGTACCGATACATCTGTTCGCGCAGATTATACAGCAGTTGGATCAGCTTCTGGTTATCCGTAGCCATATAGATCACATCATGAAATCTTACGTCTGCCTCCGCGATCTGTGTAATATCGTTGCTCTTCAATATCTTCTTGAACTCTTCTGCCGCCTGTTTAAGCTCCGCGATCTGCGCTTTGCTGATCTTCTCACAGGTAAGCTGTACTGCCAGTTCTTCCAGGGCTTTACGGACCTCCAGCACATCCTTCAGACTCTTCTCGGAGATATCTGCTACTTCCGCGCCTTTCCGGGGGATCATCAGCACAAGTCCGTCCAGTTCAAGCTTCCTGATGGCTTC
Source organism: uncultured Dorea sp. (assembly GCA_947564705.1). Lineage (GTDB taxonomy): Bacteria > Bacillota > Clostridia > Lachnospirales > Lachnospiraceae > Sporofaciens. The sequence continues at coordinate 15,424 of CANODD010000033.1, forward strand.
ACGCACCGGGGTCCGGCTGACGCCAAGCTTATTCGCAAGCTGGATCTCCATCAGCCGTTCGCCTGGTTTTAACTCGCCCCGCAGGATTGCCTGCCGCAAGGTATTGTATACAACATCCCTCAAAGGAAGGTATTCATTCATATTAACCTTCAGCTCCATCTCCTATCTCCTCCTCGCATTGTGCACGCTGGTCACGTAAGTCTGCCTGGCCAACTGCCGTTCTTTAATCCGGAATGCCGCGTTTCTCGCCTTTCGCTTATCATCATACAGGCCGAAGACCGTGGGACCGCTGCCGCTCATCATTGCATTCAGAGCGCCCTCCCGCTTCATAACCTCTTTGATCTCCTCAATCACCGGATATTCCTCTATCGTA
>CANODD010000034.1 GCA_947564705.1 uncultured Dorea sp.
ATATTGAAATAACTGAGATTTCAGAAGATAAGAAATATGGAAGATTTGTTGTAGAACCACTGGAAAGAGGTTATGGTACGACATTAGGAAATTCTCTGAGAAGGATTATGCTTTCATCTTTGCCGGGAGCTGCGATCAGCCAGGTAAAGATTGACGGTGTTCTTCACGAGTTCAGTTCTATTCCGGGTGTTAAGGAAGATGTTACCGAGATTATCATGAATTTGAAATCCCTGGCTATCAAGAATACATCTGAGACAGATGAACCAAAGACAGCATATATCGAATTTGAAGGAGAAGGTGTTGTCACAGCGGCGGATATTCAGGTAGATCAGGATATTGAAATCATGAATCCGGAGACAGTTATCGCGACATTGAACGGCGGGGCAGACAGTAAGCTTTATATGGAGCTTACGATCACGAAGGGCAGAGGATATATCAGCTCTGAGAAGAATAAGGACGATGAATTACCGATTGCGGTGATTCCGATTGATTCTATCTATACCCCGGTAGAGCGTGTGAACCTTACGGTTGAAAATACACGTGTTGGACAGATTACAGATTTCGATAAGTTGACGTTAGACGTATATACAGATGGTACGTTACTTCCGGATGAGGCGGTCAGCCTTGCGGCAAAGGTATTGAGCGAACATCTGAAACTTTTTATTGATCTGTCGGAAGTGGCGCAGGCTGCGGAGGTTATGATTGAGAAAGAGGACGATGAGAAAGAGAAGGTTCTTGAGATGAGTATTGATGAGCTGGAATTGTCGGTTCGTTCTTACAATTGTCTGAAGAGGGCCGGAATCAATACAGTCGAGGAGCTGACAAACAGGACTCCGGAAGATATGATGAAAGTGCGGAATCTTGGACGCAAGTCCTTAGAAGAAGTACTCGCAAAGCTAGACGAATTAGGCTTAGGCCTAAGCAGAGGGGAAGAGTGAGCACTTGGCGAGGTATTACACGAGCCTAGTGCGAACCTTGTTCTTCAAGCGGAGATTGAAGAACGTCCTTAATAACTATATTTCCGTCACTAAGTCCGAAGAGCATGGCGGAACATTTGGCTAGTAAGCCCGAAGAAGCATAACCAAGTGTAATATGATATTCTCGGAACGGTCGTATGCATCTTTTATGAAGAGGTTTCGTGAATATTCATAGAATGGAGGAAATAAGAAGATGGCAAAGTATAGAAAACTCGGCAGGACATCCAGCCAGAGAAAGGCTTTATTGAGAAACCAGGTAACTGCACTGATTAATCATGGTAAGATTGTTACCACAGAGGCGAAAGCAAAAGAGATCCGTAAGATTGCGGAAGGTCTTATTGCAATGGCGGTCAGGGAGAGAGATAACTACGAGGAAGTTACGGTAAAGGCTAAGGTTGCCCGCAAGGATAAAGACGGTAAGAGGGTAAAAGAGGTTGTAGATGGCAAGAAGGTTACCGTATATGACGAAGTAGAGAAAAAAATTAAAAAAGATAAGCCGAGCAGACTCCATGCCCGTCGCCAGATGTTGAAGGTTCTGTATCCTGTAAAGGAAGTACCGGCGGCAAGAGCAGGGAGAAAGCGCAATACGAAGAATGTAGATCTTGTTGCAAAGCTGTTTGATGAGATTGCACCAAAATACGAAAATCGGCACGGCGGATATACCAGAATCGTTAAGATCGGACAGCGTAAAGGCGACGCAGCGATGGAAGTTTTGATCGAGCTGGTATAATTCAGGGATCTTATTTGAATAAGAAGAAAGTGTACTTTAAAGAATGATTTAGGGTACACTTTTTTGCTTAGATAGGATATTTTGCCGGAATTGGGAGCGAAAAGCCTCTTCTTGTAATATCAGGAATGTCGAAAAACCTTGACAAATAGATACAAGAAGGGTATTCTACAATGTAGGTATCATTGCGTATCATATAAGTAAAGAAAAGGAGCGCGGAATGGAACGAAGTTGGCAGCATAGCATAAACGGCATCATTGGAAAGATTATTACTTTAATCCAACTGGGGGTATCCATATGGTTTATCAGCAGTCTCTGGATCAGTGGAATGATGCCGATGAAATTTCTGATGATAGTTATTGTCGTTGCTCTGGTTATGTTTCTGATGACATTTGGATTACAGTTTGTCAGGAGTAACGGGGCGAATCTTGCAGGCATGGTCTTAAGCGTTTTGTTCTTGGCTGTTTTTGCAGTCGGTACCGCAGTTTTCCTGACTGCTAACAGTACGCTTGCAAATGTAGGCGGGGCGACTTATAAGACGGATAATATGCTTGTGGTTGTCCGCGAGGATGATCCGGCAGAGACTATTACGGATGCCAAGGATTACCTTTTTGGCAGACTGACTAGCATAGACCAGGAGAATACCGACAAAATGTTGGATGAGATACGAGATAATGTAGGTCAGGAGATCTCCATCCTTCAGTATGATACGGTACAGGAAGAGGCGCAGGCGCTTCTGGACGGAGAAGTTGAGGCGGCCGTATATAATGAAGCTTACGCGAGTGTGATAGAAGAGACGATTGAAGGGTATACTGACAAAGTAAAGATTCTTCACAATTACGGGATCAAGACCGAGATCGAAGCAGAAGAAGGCAGAAGTGTGGAGAAGCCGTTTAACGTGTATATCAGCGGTATCGACGTGTCGGGACCGATTACAACAAGCAGCCGCAGCGATGTGAACATCATCATGACGGTAAATCCGGAGACTAAGAAGATCCTGCTGACGACGACGCCGAGAGATTATTATGTAGAGATTCCGGAGGTATCAGGAGGACAGAGAGATAAGCTGACTCACGCAGGGATCTATGGTGTGGACCGTTCTATGGCGACACTGGAGAATCTATATGGTATTGATATCACTTATTATGCCAGAGTGAATTTCACTTCCTTGATTAAGATCGTAGATGCCCTGGGAGGAGTGGATGTCAATTCCGAATATGCATTTTCCGCGGGCGGCTATAGTTTTTCAAAAGGGATGAACCACATGGACGGCAAGAAAGCGTTGGCTTTCTCAAGAGAGCGTTCTAGTTTTTCAGACGGAGATAATCAGAGAGGGAAGAATCAGGAAGCCGTATTGTCGGCAATTATACAGAAAGCTGCGTCTCCCGCGATCCTAACCAGCGCAAACCAGATACTGGGGAATATCGGTGATTCTGTGGAGACGAATATGACGCATGAGGAGATGGCGCAGCTGATCAATATGCAGCTTTCGGACGGTGGATCGTGGAATGTGGAATCACAGGCGGCCAGCGGTCGGGGAGATACACAGTCATGCTTCTCGTCGGGCGCACAGAAGTTGTATGTTATGTGGCCGGATGAGGCGGTCGTAGAAGAACTGTCAACGAAGATAAAGCAGGTATTAAAGGAGAATTAAGAGAACCGTATGGGGGAGGAAGAGACATTGAGAGGAGAATCCAGGGAGACTTGGGCAAGATACGGTTTGAGGAAAGAGAGTGGGGACAGATGATGGTAGTAGATCCGTACAGGGCTGTTGCGGCAGTTGTGATAGTTATTATAATCGGAGTAGTAATATTTGTTGTCCGAAATAGAAAATTATGGAAAAGCAGGCTGGTAAAGAAATATGAATAGACGACATGAATGGGAGTTTACCTGGGTCCATAAGGCGGTTCTGGTTGCTTTCCTGGATGCGATTATTGTGCTATTCTCCTATCTGATGGCGTTGCTGGCACGGTTTGATTTTAAATTTTCAGAGATTCCTTTGGAATATATCGAAGGATATCTATGGTCTATGCCTTTTTGGGTAGCGTCAACCATTGTGGTATTCTATATATGCAGGCTCTATCACAGTGTATGGAGTCTGGCCAGTATATCAGAGATTCAGATGAGTGTAGTGTCATATATGATACTGCTCGTGGTATATTTAGCCGGTACGTTGTTTATGCATCTTAGGATGCCAAGGTCCTATTACTTTATGGGATATATAATAAGCTTTGGACTTACGACGGCATTGAGATTCTCGTACCGTATTCTTCGCTTTTATCTGGGAAAGAGTGAAACGGACGCAGACGCCAGTGACAGAATTATGATTATCGGCGGGGGAGCGGCCGGACAGATTCTAATTAAAGAGCTTACGAACGGTAAAAGATTTCATACGAAAGTATGTTGTGTGATCGATGATAATCCGGATAAACTGGGAAGGGTATTAGAAGGTATCCCTATCGTTGGAAATCGAAACGATATTCTGACGATGGTAAAAAAATATAAGATTAATCATATCATCTACGCAATTCCGGCTACGACCGGAAAGAACCGTAAGGAGATTCTGAATATCTGTAAGGAGACGGATTGTAAACTGCAGACGGTTCCCAGTGTGGCACAATTGATTAACGGTGAAGTGAATGTAACCAGGATTCGTGACGTAGAAATTACGGATTTGTTGGGAAGAGCGCAGGTGAAAGTAAATAACCAGGAGATTCTGACAGCCATCAGGAATCAGGTGGTATTGGTTACGGGGGGCGGCGGTTCCATCGGAAGCGAGCTCTGCCGCCAGATTGCTAAGGCGGGTCCGAAGAGTCTGATTATATTCGATATTTACGAGAATAATGCTTATGAAATACAGCAAGAGCTTAAGAGAACTTATAAGAATCTGGAAATAGTTGTATTGATTGGTTCCGTGCGCAACAATAGCCGAATCAATTGGGTTATGGACACATATAAACCGGATATCGTATATCATGCGGCGGCGCATAAGCATGTTCCGCTGATGGAGGAGAGTCCGAATGAGGCAATTAAGAACAACGTAATCGGCACGTATAAGACTGCAAAAGCGGCAGCCAGAGTCGGAGTTCGAAAGTTTGTGTTCATTTCCACAGATAAAGCGGTGAATCCGACTAATATCATGGGTGCGTCTAAGCGTCTATGTGAGATGGTGATCCAGATGATGGATCGTAGGTGTGATTCGACAGATTTCGTTGCAGTTCGTTTTGGGAATGTTCTTGGGAGCAATGGAAGCGTGATTCCGCTCTTTAAGAAACAGATTGCGGAAGGCGGGCCGGTTACCGTAACAGACAAGGATATTATTCGTTATTTCATGACAATCCCTGAAGCAGTATCGCTTGTGCTGCAGGCGTCTTATTACGCGAAAGGCGGTGAGATCTTTATTCTGGATATGGGAGAGCCTGTTCGTATTGATGATATGGCTCGGAATCTGATTCGTCTGTCAGGTTATACGCCGGATGTGGACATTCCGATTGTATATACGGGGCTTAGACCCGGTGAGAAGCTGTATGAAGAGCTGCTTATGAGTGAAGAGGGCATGCAGGATACGGAGAATGAGCTGATTCATATCGGACACCCTATCGATATGGATGACGAGTGGTTTGAAGAGAGACTGGGGTTGCTGGAAGAGCTCAGCAACAGTGAATCGGATGAGATTAAGAGAGCTGTGGCCGAGATTGTGCCGACATACCAATATATGAAGTAGATGAAAGAGGCTGTTGCAAAATATAAAGATTCTACAATATATGGTTGTAAATTCCATTGTAATTGCGCCATATACCGTGTGTATCTGCTATTTTGCAACAGCCTCTTTTTGGGCTGGTATCGAAAGGTCTTCAGCTATTTCCTTGTGGTTCTTAGCGCCGTCCGGAATTGGGGCAGCGCTGCTTTCCCGGTTTCCGTCACGGGCTTGATCCATTTTCCGCTTCTGGTATACCATAATTCAAAGACGAGGCGGATCAGTTCATCCGTATATATGAATGCGAATACCGCGAGGAACGGAAGATGGAATATCATACCGGCAGCCCATGTAGCAGGAACGCTTACGGTAAACAGGCAGATGATCTCCAGCAATGTCCCGAAGACGGCTTCTCCGCCGGCGCGGTAACAACTGTTCATGATATAGTTGCAGGTGCGGATGGTTCCGGCTGCCAGATAGATCAGGATCATATATTTCCCATAAAATGTTGCGTCTGTACCAAGTCCGAACAGAGAAAGCATAGGTCTGTTCAGGAGCAGTCCGGTAAGGCAGATACAGAACGTGATCGCCGGGCACAGCAGGGCGAATTTTTTCACATACTGATATCCGCTCATGAGATGGCCGGAACCGACTTCTTTTCCCACCACCACGGAGGATGCGTCTGCGAGACCGCCGAAGAAAGCGAATACGAAGCCCTCCAGGACACGGAACGCAGCCATGGCGGCGATAGCCGACTCTGACTGATGGCCGATTACGATATTGATCAGCATCTGCCCGACCCCGTAGAATAATTCATTGAAGATAATAGGCAGGCATTTCCCCATATATTCTTTCAGAAAACCGTCGCCCCAGGAGAACATATCCCTGATTCTCAGGACGAGGGTATCCTTATCCCTCAATAAGAAAACGAGCAGCACGAGCACGTTGACGATGCCGGATACCAAAGTACCTACGGCGGCGCCTGCCGCGCCCATCTGAGGCATGCCGAAGCGTCCGTAGATCAGGACCCAGTTCAGGATAAAATTCGTAATCAGCGCAAGGATGGAACTGAAAAGGGGCGGTTTCACCCGTTCTGTGGAACGCATCAGGAAGCTGATGATCATGGCAAGTACCTGAAGCGGGTATGCAAAGCCTACGATCCGGATATAAGGAGAACCGATCGCGATAATATTCTCTTTATCCGTATAGATTCCCAGTATAAATTCCGGTTTTGCCACTGCCGTTCCGCCGAACAGCAGAGATACAGCCAACATACAGATCAGCGCAAGGCCAAAAGACCGGTTGATGCCCTTCTCGTTGCGCGCTCCCCAATACTGGGAGAAGAACAGCAGCCCGCCGCTTGCGAATCCAAAGTAAGTAGAAAAGAATAATGATGTAATCTGGGAACAGATTCCGACTGCCGCGACGGATAGTTCTCCCTGGCTTCCGATCATGATGGTATCTACCATGCTCGCCGTGGTGGAGAGAAAATTCTGAAACGCGATAGGCAGCGCGATCGTAAAGACGACCCGGAAAAAATTTCCCCAACTAATTTTTTCGCTTCTCATATCCGGTATCCTTTCGTAATATATTTTTCTGCCGGGACAGTGAAGAGCTGCCCCGGCAGAAATCCGTATCCTCCATTATACCCGGAAATAAAAACATTGCAATAGTTTATGAAAAGAAATTTTACAAAGAAATTTGACTTTTGGATGCGGACAACGTATTCTATATACAGATTATCGGAATACATGGGGATATCGAATAGAAAGGAACAGGATTATACGCTATGACACGTGAAGAATTATATCAGTCCATTTATACACACGATACCATCTATCTGCCGCCGCACGAGCAGACGACTGCGGCGCTGGAGGTTTCCCTCGGATGCAGTTGGCACAAGTGTACGTTCTGCGATTTCGCAAAAGATACCTTTCAGATCCACTCATTAGAGAGAATGGATCACGATCTTGAGATTCTTGCCGGGCTCAGGCCGGAGGATACCCGCCTGTTTTTCCTCGGGGAGAATGCATTCTGCATGGGTACGGAACAGCTTCTCGATATCATAGAGCTGACCCACAGGCATATGCCGAAGGTGCGGGAGTATGCGATGTATTCCAGGATAGACGATATCTCAGGAAAATCAGAACAAGAACTGAAAAGACTTTCCCAGGAAGGCGTCCGAGCTCTTCATATCGGGGTAGAGAGCGGAAGCGATTCCATACTTGAAGCTCGGAGGAAGGGGATTACATCCGCCCAGACCATCGAGGCGCTTCTGCGCCTTGACCGGGCGGGCATCGATTATTACCTGACGGTTATACCGGGGCTCGGCGGGCGTAATTTCTCCCGTCTGCACGCGATAGAGACGGCGCGGATGCTGAATCAGGTGCATCCGAGAAATATCTGGTGCCTGAAGCTGAAGCTATGGGAAGATACGCTTCTTTATAAGGAAGCAAAAGCAGGTACATTCGAAGAGATGACGCCGGCGGAGATATTGCGGGAAGAGAGGCTTCTTGTTGAGAATCTTACGGTTGAGGACTGTCTGTTTGAGGATACCACAGTCCTGGATCAATTTACGGTACAGGGAGTCTTGATGAGACAAAAAGGGGAGCTGCTGGGGGCGATAGACTATCTTCTGAGTCTCTGATATATGCATCGCTCCGTACAGACAGAAAACTTTATAATAGATGAAGAACTACGAAATATCAAGAAAGCGCCGGGCGGAAAACCGGCGCTTTTTTGTGCGCAGCCCCGTGCAGAAGAAGTATGCCGCTAAGGCGGCGCACGGGGCGCGGCGAGTAGGGAAAAGTCTTCCCTACTCGATTGGAAATGTCATAAGAATCAGCCTTCTTAAAGCAATCTGTAATGTACGGACAAAAGGTCCTTACATCAGAAGGAGTTAACATTCTGCAATGTAAAAGAATCATCAGGTCATAGAATTACGGGAGTGTGTGGATTATGATAATACGGATGGCATTTAAGACCTGTGGTCTTCCGGGAGTATGCCCGGGGTTGTGTTATTCTTCCGGTATTCGCTGGGAGTCGTCCCTATTTCTTTTTTAAAAGCGCGCGAGAAAGCAAAGGGATTCTGATATCCGCAGGAACCGGCGATCCTGGCAACAGGGAGATCTGTGTTGGATAACAGTTCACAGGCATTTCGGATACGTGCCATCGCGAGGAAACGCTGCGGAGAGGTATTCAGGTGCTTCTTAAATAAAGTAAAAAGATAACTTCTGCTTATATGCAGATAGTCTGCGATATACGCGACGGAGATATCTCTGTTGGAATTACTCAGGATATAGCTGGTGGCCTGGGAGACATAGAAATTATCATTGTATTCCAACGCGCTGTAGGTGGCTCTGGAAGCTTCGCAGAGTTTGGCGAAGATGGCATAGAGGCCGCTTTGGATATGACATTCGTTCGCAGGTGTTTTTTCGGAATACTTCATCATCCCGGCGATAATTTCGCGGATATCTTCGGGGCTGGAATAAGGCTGGACCGGGGAATCCTGGCTGATATGGCAGCGTCTTAGCATATGAGGCGCCTGGCTTCCGTTGAAGCAGATCCAGGTATAGGTCCAGGGGTTTGTCGTCTCGGCTCTGTAGAAGACCAGTGTATCGGGAGTGATGAGGAAGTATTGGTTTTGGTTGATTACATAATGAGTCTTGTCATTATAAAAATGTCCTTGCCCGTGAAGCACAAAGTGAAGGATATAATAATGGCAGATAATAGGTCCGTAAGATTGTTGCCTGGAACATTCTTCATATCCGCAGGAGACCAGATGAAGTTCTTCGGAAGTTGTCTGATGGAGCATCACTTGTTTTTTTTCCATAAAATACCTCCTGTAAAATTTATATCAGTAAATTAAAAAATTTCTTTTGATTTTAACGCCATATTATTGTAATATATTTACTAAAATAAGTAAAGTTGTTCTACCAAAGCTACACATTTAGATCTCTTAAGAGATCAGCACTACAGTACTACATTGATACAGAAATTGTCAGATGGGAGAGTGGAGCAGTGAAAAGCAAAGATAAAAAGACGGTAGGATATACGGAGAATACGAAATACAGATGCCTGGAAGATCACCAGCAGGTGAATTCCATGAGTATTGTAAGTCCGTTGAATCTGGATTACTGCGGTATCGAACAGTGTGAACCGGGACATACATTCGGTCCCTATGCACGGGAGAATTATGTGGTGCATATTATACTGAAAGGCTGCGGGGTTCTGCAGATGGGGAAGAAGGAATTTCGGATGTCGGCGGGGGAAGCTTTTATTATCTATCCCGGGCAGGGCGAGGCGGTCTATCAGGCGGACGGAACGGAACCCTGGGAATATATGTGGGTAGGGTTTCATGGCCATGTGGCTAAGAAGATTGTCCGGTTTATGGGATTTACGGAGGAATACCCGCTGATACGCGTCCAGGATACCGAAGCGCTGCGGCGGGAGATAGAAAAGATGCTGGAGGCGAGGGAGCTTACCTTTGTAAATATGCTGAAGCGATCCAGCGCTTTGTACGCGTTGACCAGCATGATGATCGAAGAGAATCCGGACGAAGGAGAGTTTGAGAATCCGTGCAACACGGCTTATGTCAATGAGGCGGTGGAGATCATGATGCAGTCTTATTCAAAGAAGCTGAAGATCTCGGATATCGCGACTACGATCGGAATCAGCAGGAACTACCTGACAGACCTTTTCAAGCATGAATTCGATATGTCGCCTCAGAGCTTCCTGATGAATTTCAGGATGGAAAAGGCGGCTCAGGAATTGATTGAGACGGATGAATCTATTCAAAATGTAGGAATCAATGTGGGATATCCCGACCCGCTTGCTTTCTCCAAAGCATTCAAGCAGAAGTATGGGATGAGCCCCAGCGCATACCGGACCTCGTCGGTGGAACTGGTACAGTGTGATATGAAAGGGGAATATACAGGGTGGTATCACCTTTGACTTTCATATTATATAACTTCCATATATAAAGAGGCTGCTGCAGGATGAAGGAATCTGCAGCAGCCTCTTTATATGTACTCAGGCAAATGAACGGAGACGCTAATCACATGCCTCGGTTGTATCATCAGCAAGGTAAGGGCTGAAAATGCGGTAGAAAAGGAATGTATTGATCCAGGCGACAGCCCCGAAGCCGGCGACGACCCAGACGAACAAAGCAGTGCAGAATATCAGGGGACTCGGGGACGTCAGCGACAGATAGAGCGGCACCGCGTTTAATATCAGGATCGCCAGTGCAAGCGGAATGTTCTTGGCGGCGAGGAAGAAAGCCTGTATCCACAGGTTTTTCAAGGTGTTCTGGAACGCCGCGATTACAGGGAATACGAACATAGCCGTAATCATGACGATAATCGCCAGCACAACAATCAGATAATAGATTGCCGTCATCGGGTACACGCCGTTCGGTCCGAACATGCCGACATCTGCAGAGAATACTATAATAAAGATAATCGAAATAATCCAGGATACTGTGGACTGTTTGAAGTTCTGCCTGAAACTGCTGAAAAAATCACGGGTCAAAGAAGAATCTCCATATTTAAGATTGCGGAGCAGTGCATAATACATAGAAGTAAAGGCGGCTCCGAAGGTGATGACAGGGATACTGCACAGCAGGAATAAGATATTGACTGTTATCATGTCGCCCAGAGTACCGAAGATACGGCCAAACAGGCTGTCATTTCCAAAAAATTTATATATTCTGTTCATGGTAATTCATCCCTTTCTGAAAAAAATAATTGTTTAAATTTTTTGAATTGTTGCTTATTGTAGTATAAATATGTATAAAAGTCAACTCGAAAAGTGTCGAAGCCTTGTGCAAATTATCATTTTTACATAAGTATTAGACATTTTTCCATATGAAAACCAGACAAAAATATATAAAATATATATAAGATGTGCATAAAAAACATATAAAGGGAGGAATAAGAAAATGAAGAAAAGATTAATTTCAGCACTCTTGGTGTCAGCAATGTGTCTGTCACTGACAGCATGTGGAGGTTCAGGAGGTTCATCTGACGGAGGGTCATCCGACGGCGGCGGTTCTTCATCAGGCGCGTTCAGAGTTGCAATCTGGGACAACAACCAGCAGCCAGGTATCCAGGAGATCTGTGATCTTTTCACAGAGGAGACAGGTATCGACGTTCAGGTAGAGGTTAAAGAGTGGGACAGCTACTGGACATTGCTCGAAGCGGGGGCTTCAGGCGGGGACATGCCGGACGTATTCTGGATGCACGCCAACAATTCACAGATTTATATGAATAATGATATGCTTCTGAAACTTGACGACTATATCGATAAGAGCGACAAGATCGATATGGACAAGTACCTTCCGCAGGTAACGGCGCTTTATACATATGATGGTTCCTATTACGCAATCCCGAAGGATTACGATACCATCGCTCTGTGGTACAACAAGACCATGTTTGATGAAGCAGGTCTTGAATATCCGAATGAGAACTGGACATGGGACGATCTGTATGATACAGCTCTTAAGCTGACAGATAAAGACGCTAAGAAGTATGGTTATGCACTGAACGTAACGAATGATCAGGACAGTTACTGGAATATAATCTACTCCAAGGGCGGATATGTTCTTTCAGACGATCACAAATCATCCGGTTATGACGATCCTAAGACTCTTGAGGCGATGGATTTCGTAGGCAAGCTTCTTTCAGACGTATGTCCGCCGGCATCCGTAATGGCTGAGACACAGACAGACGTTCTCTTCCAGTCCGGAACAGCTGCTATGATCACACAGGGTTCCTGGATGGTACCGGCATTCAAGCAGAACGAGTATACTGCTGAGAATTGTGACGTAGCGATGATTCCTTACGACAAAGAGACAGGTATCCGTGCTTCTATCTGTAACGGTCTTGGATGGGCAGCAGCGGCAAGCACAAAGCGTCCGGACGACTGCTGGAAGCTGATCGAGTGGCTTGGTTCCGAAGAGATGCAGATCAAGCAGGCAGAGCTCGGCGTAACGATGTCCGCATATGAAGGAACTTCTGATGCATGGGCAAGCAACACAGATCTCTTTAATCTGGCGGCACACCTTGATATGGCAGAAGAGTCTGCAGTTGAGGGCGTAGAGAATAAGGTCGTTGAGTATCCATTTACATACAATGCTGTAAAATGGACCAGCCAGTGCCAGAAGGATCTGGTTGCTGCATGGGATGATCCGTCTCTGATGGAAGAAAAATGTAAAGAATTTGCCGGAACAATGAACGATATCATTGCCAGTGAAAGTAAATAGTCGAAATTGAAATGAAGAGTATAGAGGGTAGAAGAGATGACAAATAGCAAAAGTGAAGCGAAAGCACCTGCGAAACAGAAGATGACGACGTGGGAAAAGAATCAGTTGTTCTGGGGCTGGCTGTTTATCATTCCGACGATGCTCGGCTTGATTATACTGAATCTGTACCCGATCGTGGATACGATCTACCAGTCTATGTGTAAGACGGGTGACTTTGGCAAAGGAAATATTTTTGTTGGATTTGAGAATTTCAGCAGAATGTTTGGTGATTCCGAAGTGTGGCAGGCATTGCTCAATACGATTAAATACGCGATTATAGAAGTGCCATTTTCTATTTGTTTTGCTCTTGTTCTTGCGGTTCTTTTGAACCGCAAGATGGTAGGGCGGAGTGCATACAGGGCAATATTCTTCCTGCCTATGATCGTGGCGCCGGCGGCGGTAGCTATGGTATGGCGTTGGTTGTATAACTCACAGTTCGGTCTTCTGAACAACCTGTTCGGATTAAAGGTTGAATGGATCTCCAATCCAAAGATTGCGTGGATCTCCATCGCGATCATCGGTGTATGGTCCATCTTGGGTTATAATATTGTATTATTTATTTCGGGTCTGCAGGAGATCCCGCACGATTATTATGAAGCGGCGGATATCGACGGCGCGTCCGGAGTACAGGCATTCTTTAATATTACGATTCCGTTGCTTTCGCCGACGATATTCTTTGTTCTGATTACCAGAGTAATCGGCGCGCTCCAGGTATTCGACTTGATCTACATGGTAATGGATCAGTCGAACAAGGCGCTTCCGAAGGTAGAGTCCCTTGTATATCTGTTCTATCGCGAGTCCTTTGACTTCGGCGATAAGGGATATGGATCTACTATTGTTGTACTGCTTCTTATAGTAATCCTGATCGTGACTGTATTCCAGATGATCGGACAGAAGAAATGGGTTCATTACGAATAGGAGGGGGAAGATAGTATGCATAGTATGGAAACAAAAAGAAAGGTTGAAAGGGTTATCGTACATGTTGTGTTGATATTTTTCTCTATCATCATGCTGGTACCTTTCATTTGGATGTTATTAACGGCGTTTAAGTCCGTGTCCGAGGCGACGCAGATTGATCCTTTTGTAATCTTCCCGACCGTATGGACGGCGGATTCATTTACTAAAGTATGGAATAATATGAACTTCCTGCTGCTTTACAAGAATACGCTGCTTTTGATTTTCTGGCGTGTAGTGTGCGCGGTTTTGACGGCAACATTGGCAGGTTATGCATTCGGACGTCTGGAGTTCAAGGGAAAGAACTTTATGTTCTCCCTGGTACTGTTCCAGATGATGATTCCGGCACAGATCTTCATTATTCCGCAGTATCTGATGGTCAGCAAGATCGGAATGACCAACACGATCTTCGCGCTGGTATTTCCTGGTATCGTTACCGCGTTTGGTACGTTCCTTCTGAAGACGGCTTATATGGGACTTCCGGTGTCTCTTGAAGAGGCGGCAAGACTTGACGGATGTAATATCTTCCAGTCATTCCTGCACATCATGGCTCCGCTGACCAGGTCATCTATGGTAGCGCTTGGTATCTTTACGGCGGTATTTGCTTACAAAGACCTGATGTGGCCGTTGGTTGTTAACTCCAGTGCGAACATGATGCCATTGTCAGCAGCGCTTGCAACCATGCAGGGTCAGTATCAGTCCAACTATCCACAGTTGATGGCTGCTTCAGCGATTGCGTGTGTACCTATGATCGTCCTGTATCTGGTCTTCCAGAAACAGTTCATCGAAGGTATCGCAACATCTGGTGGAAAGTTGTAAGAGTATCTGGAAAGTATACAACAGTTGTTTTTTAATAACAATAGAATGGAAAGGCAATGTCACACATGGCATTGCCTTTTTATGCGCAGCCCCGTGCAGATGAAGTATGCCGCTAAGGCGGCGCACGGGGCGCGCGGCGAGCAGGGAAAAGTCTTCCCTACTCGATTCTTAAAGAATTGAAAGTCCGTCTGCGGATTTTGCATAAGGTCATGCATAGAAGATCATGCATATAAGATCATATATATAAAATCATGCATATAAGATCATATATATAAAATCATGCATAGAAGAGCATACATAGAAAGAAGGGGTTTTTTGGATAAAGGACTGAAACCGTCCCTGAGGGAGAGGGCAGGAGCGGAAAAGCAGAAGATACAGGGGATGACGAGGGAGAAGGCGCTGCGGTATATCTGGACATATTATAAGATACCGATTGTCGGTATTCTGGTGTTTATCTTTCTGGTTATATATTTTATACATGCGTTTTTGAACCGGCCGGAGGATACGATTCTTCATGTGACATTCGTGAACTGTTATGATGATGTATCGGAGAAGTCGGATTTTCATAAGGAATTTCTTGAGTATGCCGATTTCCAGGAGACGGGGGAGGTAATCTTTGATTCGAACGTATTCTTTGACCTGTCGAAGGACAGTGATTATGCGAATACCTACTTTCAGAAGACAGTGGCATATCTGGAAGCCGGAACTACGGATGCGTTGGTCTGTCAGGAAACGAATATGAAAGGGATGGCGAAAGGGGGAAGGATCTTAAATCTTAAGGATGAGAGGGCATCCGGGATTTATGATAAGTATAAAGACCGGATTGTGAATTATACGACGGAAGAAGGCGAGGTCATTCCTGTGGCAGTCGATATCTCGGACAGTCCCCGCTTTGAAGGAATGAGCAGTTACCAGGACAGTGAAGGATGTTATCTGTGCGTGTCGGCATATATAGATCAGG
>CANODD010000035.1 GCA_947564705.1 uncultured Dorea sp.
GAAGAAGAACTTGCAGCTCTCCGGCAGGCACAGGAAGAAGAGGAAACCGAACAGCAAGGCTCCGAAAGGAAAGCAGACCAGGCTATGGCATTTCTGGAAGAGGAAGAACTGACAGAGGACATGAAAGAAAAGCTGATAGAAAAGGTCATCGTCTATCCGGGGGACAGGATTGAGATTGTCTGGAAGTTTGAGGGGCATTCATTGGAGCTGTTAATAGGATAATTCGCACAGAGAACTGATAAAGCCAAGCTTGTGAGGCATATTTAGAAAATGAAATTGTTCTTTGATTTAGGGTAGGAAAAAATATAGCCATGTGATAAAATAAACTGGTAAAAGGTGGTGTTCTAAGAACTTATTGTAAAAAGTTAGTAATGCGTTTTAGAAAAGGAACTAAAAACACTACTACTTTATAATATTAGGAGGAATTGTAATAGTATGGGAAATTTTAAATGGTTACATTTATCTGATCTTCATTTTAGGATGTGTGAAGGATTCGATATGAGTTTAATCTTAGAACGTTTAGAAATGATTTTAAGAAAGGAAGCAGAGAAGGAAAAATTCAAATATGTTTTCCTTACAGGTGATTTGGCAGATTGCTGTGACTATTCTATGGTTGAGCCGAGGATAAAGAAATTGTTGTTTGAAAGCGAAATATTGGAAGACAATGGGAAAGTATTTTGGGCTTGTGGAAATCATGATATTTCAAGAAAGAGGAGACATAGGAATAGAGAAATTGCGGATATTCGTGACAAAAGCAAAGAGAATATTACTTTTGAAAGTGAATTTGCAGACGATGAGAGCAGGGAATTACTTCTTAATGTATTTAATGAATACTATACGGTTAGAAAGAGTCTGTTTGGAGTGGAGAAATTTGATGATTATCCTCATCAAGTAATCCATACAGAGGATGCAGAGATTATTTTACTTAATACATGTCTTACTTCTTGTGATGATGAGGATGAACATAAACTTTATTTATGTGAGCCAAGGCTAATTAATTTGTTTAATGAGACTGAGCAGGGGAAACCGGTTTTTGTGTTGGGGCATCATTCCCTTAACTATCTCGTTGATTCTGATAGAATAAAGCTTCTTAGTCTCTTTCGTGAAAAAAATGTTTCGGTATACTTATGTGGGCACGCTCATCAACTAGGGATTCAACCGTTATTTGGCAATACTCAAGAAATTGTTTCAGGAGGCTTTAAAGCAGATGGATATGCAGTAATTTCTTTTATAATTGGAATTTTTGATGAGGAGAATGAAGAGTATGGTCTTACACCATATACATACCGGTCTGGCAGTATGAAGTGGGGGGAGGATTATTGTGCCATTCAAGGAATAGAAAAAGATAAAAAATATCGGATGTCGTTCTCCGCAATAGGAAGTACAGACGAAATGGCAGATATTATTGCTCAAGCTAGAAAACTGTTTCAAGGTATATCAAGTTTCGAAATAATAGATGTGAGAGTTTATAATCAAATAGGTGAGAAAGTTCTACGAAAATATGTTCAGATGCTTTTGGCCAAGAAAAGAATAGGAAACATGGATTTTAGAACCATGTGCGAAGTGGCAGTGCAGAATGGAAATAAAAAGATTAATTATCCCAACCTTAGAATGACGAATACTTTAAAGGACATTTGGAGATATAGGGAGAATTTTATTCGTGTCTTGCATGAGTTGGGAAAAGACGATGTCAGTTTTTCTATGGTTGGAGAAATGTTCTTTGATTTTAATGATTTTTTCGAAATAGTGAATCGGTTTGATGTAACAGAAAATGCATATGTATTGGTTGCTGATGCAGTTCATGACATTGACAATGAGCTGAAAAAATTGTTGGTGGAA
Organism: uncultured Dorea sp.; assembly: GCA_947564705.1. Lineage (GTDB taxonomy): Bacteria > Bacillota > Clostridia > Lachnospirales > Lachnospiraceae > Sporofaciens. The sequence continues at coordinate 1,840 of CANODD010000035.1, forward strand.
TTTCAATGGGATGTGGTCTTAGACTATGATGGTTATTCAGAAGAAGGGGGCTTAAGAAATTGTTCGCAACGGCAGAACATTAAAGATTTAAATGGTGATTATCAAGTACTTAGAGAATCAATTCTACGGAGGGGCATCACGAGTTGGATTCACATAAGTGAACATATGCAATTTTGCTTGGAAAATAAAGAATCGAAGCTGAATCTAGGAAAGTTAAGAAACATATTTGAGGAATTATCCAGAAAGTTATATGAGAATACAACTGGCAATATACTTTTCGTGTTTATTAAGGATATTGATGTATGGGATAAAGAATTAATGCGAATCATTTGGGATCGTTTCGGAGAAAAGAGTAGGTTTATTTTAGTTGGTGCATACGATAAACAAAAAGTTGAGGCGCAGCTTCATGATTTGTTTTTGGATTCGTATGGTCATACAATAACAAATTGTTATGAAGTGTTTCAAACATCTATTGCACAGTTTATGAAAAAATATTGTGAACACTCAGAAGATTTTTTGGAGAAAAGAAAATATGAGAATATGCAGTTTCCTTCTACTAATGGTCTTACAAGATTAGATCAGAATCTTTATGTAAATCTGGGAGATTTTTTTGAGGTTTTGACCTCAGATATTGGAACAGATTTAAAACATCGCAAAGAGGATTTGGAAAAATTCTATTTAGGTGGAGAAGCTGAGTGGAGTTTGTTTTATACAAAGGATATTTTAAAATTGATGGATCAAGACGTCGAAGATGATTTAGTTAGTAGATTGAAAACAGTTTTGGGAGCAAAACAAGATCAATCAAGGAAGGCAATTTTTTACCTTCTTCATGATGCAGGGTTTGGTGGAACAACTGTGGCAAAAGGGATTGCTTGGAAAATGCATAAAGAATATCCAACACTGATTTTGAAAAATTATGAATATGGAAAAATAAAACCTTTGATACAAAATCTTTATGATAATCACTCAAAAAAGGGAATATTGCTTCTTGCAGACGAGAATCATTTTTCAATTAGTGAATTGGAGAATCTTGAGCAAGAGATGGGACTTGTTGATAGACCTTTTGCGTTGCTAATTGTAAAGCGATTAGGCTGGGGAAAAAATGGAAGTATTTTGAAAAATGCAAAAAAGCTGAACTCACTTACAAATGATATAATATTAAGTCTCAGAAGTCGCTTTGAAACTCAGTCATATTTGGATGAAGATACTTTGAGAGAGAAAAATAAACGTTTTGATGAAGTTTTCCCTAAAAATAGTGGAATGCGCTGTCCGTTCTTAATCGGTCTTTATTATCAAGACAAGCGATTTAATGGGGTTTCTGGATATGTAGAACGTATTGTTCGTGACATCAATTCGAAAGAGGAACTGAAACTTCTACTAATCTTGGCCGTTGTAAATTATTATGGTAGAATTGGAGTGGCTAAGGAAATTGTAAAAAAATATGTTTCTTTGTTGAGTAATTCTAGTTATTTGGAAAAATATCCTTATGCGAAAGATGCATTCATAGAAGTTTATGATGAAACATTACAAATGAGATTATATCGTGAAAAACATCCGCTAATTAGTGAGGAATTGATGGAACAATGTTCAATCAAATTGTATGGAAGTAGTTATCAAGAAAATTTAAAAGAAACTGTAGAAGAATTTATTAAGAAAGTATTGGAGATTAATAGCGAAGGAATAACTTTATATTATAAAAATCTTATTGAGCGCTTATTCATTTATAAAAATGCAACTGATGTGAATGAAAACGGTTATACAGATGTGTTGGAATTTTCGCCACTGATTCTTGCTTTACCATCGCAATCATCTAAGGAAGAAGTATTGATTACATTAGCAGAGGGTGTAAAGCAGGTTATTGATCGAATATCTCCTAAGGAAAATCTGCTTTATTTTAAAATGGCTGCACATGTCTGTGGACATATGGGGCGTCTTTACAAGGCTTCTACTGTATCTCTAAAATTGATGGAAAATAATAAGAAGTCTGTAGAGTGGTGTCAAATTGCAGAGGACATTATGAAAAGAGGAGAGTTTGAAGATGCCTATATTTACCATATGTATGGAACAAGCTTAAGTAAGCAATGTAAAGATCAATTGGATGTATGGAAGAACGATATAGAATGTTGCACCGATAAAGATATTTCAAATTTAGAAATAATTATGAAAGAGGCAATGGATAAATTTGAACAAACTATTTATGCAGGTGAATTTATTAGAGGTTGCATTTCAAAACTCTCACTTCTTATGGAGTATATGCAATTTTTAATGAAATGGCGTGGGATAGAGAGTTCAGATAAAATTGATGGACTTACTGAAAAAGAGAGAAAATATATCAAAGATATTGATGATTTGATAAGCATGTTGGAAGAAGTGGAATTGGATTTCAAAGACGAAAAACGTTTACTAAATTTAAAAAGCAAATATAAAGCAGAGATTATGTTTAACAACTATGGAAAGGCGATAGAGCATTATACCAATTCCATTTCTAATATTATTCAAATTAAAGGAGAGGATGCTAAAGAACTTTATGTGTTAAGATCAGGATTAGCTGGCGCTATTCTTGGAAAATATTTTCAAGAAGGGAAAAATCCTTATTTAGATATGCGAAAAGAAGACGTAGAGCGGATTTTGGAGGCGTTAGAAAAGAATATTTTTTCGACAGTTGTAATTTCAGATCGATGGGAGCGACAGCAACGTTGTAATGATTGTCATCGATGGTTAAAAGTTGCAAAACAATCATTGACACCTGTGCAAACAGGGATAAAAGTTGCGGAAAAATGGAAAGAACTTCAACAAGAGATTGAGGTAAAAGATCCTCGTCCATATTATTATTTGGCAGTATTGCATTATCTTAATGCATTGGATGGATATTCGGAAAGTTTTGATATAGCTAAGATAAATCATAGAAAGGCATACAGGATTGCATATGATAATTCAAATTTTCGTTTAGTTAAGACAGATAAAATTAGGGATATTCTTCTTGAAGGAAAAGGAATGAGTCGATTAAAGAGTGTCATAGACTTATCGGAGGTTTTGGAACAGGATGGCAAAAGAGTAATAAAATTAAAGGGGAAATTTCAAGGAATTGGAGATGAAAAGCACCCTAAGATTGGTGAAATCAGAGTTATATTTCCTCAGGAGTTAAGAAACACAATAGTGCATTTTAAGATGGGAGATAAAAATGTAATTAGCATCAATCAAACGACTCATATGTTAGAATTTGGTGTAGGATTTACCTTTGAACGTTTGGAAGCAATTAATAGTACGGTAAAGGATATAACTCGTAAGGAGGGAGAGATTAGATGATTTTTATCATTTTTATTACTGTAAAAGAATGATACCTTCTTTTGGTATGGACCTGAATCTGTGAAGTTTGTGTGTATAAAAGTTCCAAATCCCCATGTTTTCCACAATGAGGTCGATTGAGGCGGCACAAAAGAGCTGGATTGCACTGTATGATAAATATGCTGAAGGAAAAGTGGAAAGAGAGTTTTTCCTGAATGAGAAGAAACAGTATGATGCCGGCATGGAGAAGATGGAAGTATTAGACATTAAGCAGCAGCAAAGTAAAATTAAATGGTAGAAGGGAAGGCTTTTAGCATTTACCTTTGGGTTTATATTGTATAACTATCTGTGCAATTCCTTGTTTTGGGATATAGAGATATAATAAAAGCATAAAAATAAATTTTTTTAGTCCATACTTGACAGAAGAATATCCGATCTGGTGGGGAAATGCTGCGTGGCCGCTGGACGGTTTTGTGAAAGCAAATGATTTTACAGGGAAAACGGTGATTCCGTTTTGTACTTCGGCGTCATCCGAGATGGGTGAGAGTGGGAAAATGTTAGCAGATATGGCAGGAACCGGAGACTGGCAGGAAGGTATAAGGTTTCGTTCAGGGGCTTTTGAAGATGATGTGCGGGATTGGGTATTAGGATCAGGAAAGACAGGATTGTAACAGGTTGGAATGAAGATATGGGATGAGGAGCCGGAATACATTTGACAAGCAGGGAAATTTGGTTCATAATATAACCATTCGGACAAGATAGACGAAGGAGTCAGGAATCCGCAGAGGGATTTCTGACTCTTTTCTTGTTTTTGAGTCAGACATGCTCTAACGAGTACAAGATAAAAAGGAGGGCCAGATCATATGTCAGTAAAATATGTATTTGTTACCGGAGGCGTGGTCTCCGGACTGGGAAAAGGAATTACGGCGGCGTCTCTGGGACGTCTTCTGAAAGCGAGAGGATATCAGGTCACGATGCAGAAATTTGATCCTTATATCAACGTGGACCCGGGGACGATGAACCCGATCCAGCATGGGGAAGTATTTGTGACGGATGACGGTACGGAGACAGACCTGGATCTGGGACATTACGAGCGGTTCATCGACGAGCGTCTGGATCAGAATTCTAACGTTACGACGGGGAAGATCTACTGGTCTGTCCTTCAGAAGGAGCGGCACGGAGATTATGGCGGCGGAACCGTACAGGTAATTCCCCATATAACGAATGAGATCAAGAGCCGTTTCTATCACGGAGTGTCCGGAGAAGACAACCGAATTGCAATTATTGAAGTAGGCGGGACAGTCGGAGATATTGAGAGCCAGCCCTTTCTGGAATCCATACGCCAGTTTCAGCATGAGGTGGGGCATGAGAACGCCGTCCTGATTCATGTTACTTTGATTCCTTACCTGAAAGCGTCCGGCGAATTAAAGAGCAAACCTACCCAACAGAGTGTAAAAGAACTCCAGGCGATGGGATTATGGCCGGATATTCTGGTATGCAGAAGTGAGTACCCGCTCCCGAAGGAACTAAAGTCGAAGATCGCGTTATTCTGTAATGTACCGGAAGACCACGTGCTGCAGAACCTGGATGTAGAATATCTGTATGAGGCGCCTCTCGCTATGGAAAAGGAGCGGCTGGCGCAGGTGGTATGCGAATCTCTTAAGCTTCCCTGTCCGGAACCCGACCTTGAGGACTGGAAGGAGATCGTATATAACCTGAGATATCCGGAATCGGAAGTGGAGATCGCCATCGCAGGCAAATACATACAGCTTCATGACGCGTATTTAAGCGTTGTAGAGGCATTGAAGCACGGAGGTATAGCAGAACATGCCAATGTGAAGATTCGCTGGGTCGATTCGGAGGAGATCAGGGAGGATACGGCGGAAGAGCTGTTAAAGGAAGTAAATGGGATTCTGGTTCCCGGCGGGTTCGGAACCAGAGGGACAGAAGGGAAGATTACGGCGATCCGGTATGCGAGGGAGAAGAAGATACCGTTTCTTGGAATTTGTCTTGGGATGCAGATGGCGATCGTGGAATACGCCCGCCATGTCCTGGGGTATGCGGATGCCAACAGTATAGAATTGGATGCTGAGACCAGCCATCCGGTCATTGCGCTGATGCCGGAGCAGGACGGAGTCGTCAATCTCGGGGGTACGCTTCGCCTGGGGGCATATCCCTGCAAATTAAAAGAGGGAAGCCTTGCAGAGAGTCTCTATCGGTCGGGGGAGATCAGCGAACGCCACCGGCACAGATACGAGGTGAATAATGAATATCGAGACAGCCTTGAGAAAGCAGGAATGGAATTATCCGGTCTCTCGCCGGACGGCCGTATCGTAGAGATGGTGGAATTGAAGGATCATCCGTATTTTATAGGGACACAGGGACATCCGGAGTTAAAATCAAGGCCGAATCGGGCGCATCCGCTGTTCAGAGGTTTGGTACATGCGGCCGTACTGCGGAAATGTACAGGTTATCCGACCCGTTAGCCGAGCTTCTCTATTAATTGAAAAGTTTATCAAATTCAACGCGGACTCTTCGGGGTCCGTTTTTTATGCGCAGCCCCATGCAGAGGAAGTATGCCGCTAAGGCGGCGCACGGGGCGCGCGGCGAGTAGGGAAAAGTCTTCCCTGCTCGATTTGTCTATTTTGTTGCCAGAAGTCCCTGATGTGATACAAAAAAGCATAAAAATGCACAAAATTACAGATATCGACAAATTTATAATCGCTATAATAGAGATATCAAATAAGAAAAAGATATACAGGAGGTGGTCATATGAAGATTTTGGTTTATAACGGCCCGGGGGAGCTTAAGGTAGAAGAAGCTGATAATTTCCCGCTTCGATCAGATGAACTGCGGGTTAAGACGCTGTATTCCGGCGTCAGCCATGGTACGGAGATGAATGTTTATAACAATCTTGTGCCGCAGTTCTCCAAGTATCAGGATCCGGTCACGAAGCTTTTGTTTCAGGAAAACGGGGAACATAAGGCATGGAATTATCCCATCAGAAGCTGTGACCCGGACGTCTGGTGCCTGGGGTATTCGAATATCGGCAGGGTAATTGAAAAAGGGGCTTCGGTAACAGGATTCGAGGTTGGAGACATTGTCTTTTCGGCTTCCCCGCATCAGACGGAAATCGTTAAGAGGGCGTCGGAATTCATCAGGCTGGAGGAAGAGCTTGATCCGATGAAAGCTGTGGTACTCTTTAATCTTAAGACGACTTATACGGCGATACTGGATGCAAAGATCAAGCTGGGCGATGTGGTCGTTGTCAGCGGACTTGGCCTGCTGGGACAGTTATGCGTACAGATGGCGAAGATGAGCGGAGCGCTGAAGGTGTACGGCATTGATATGTATGAGAATCGAAGAGAGGCGGCTCTCTTAAACGGCTGTGATGAAGTTTTCAATCCTTCAGACGGACAGGATATTGCTCTGGAGATCCGGAAGCGTACGAATAACCGGGGAGCGGACGCAGTCCTTGAGGTATCGGGGAATACAAGGGCATTAAACGAAGCGGTTCGTATCGCCGCGCCGGATACGACGGTCGTAGTCGTTAGCTGGTATCAGAATGAGGCGAAAGGTCTGTATCTGGGTGATGAATTCCATCATAACAGAATTACTCTGCGGCAGTCTCAGAGCGCCCATGTCGCGCCGGAATACGGACATATGTATAACGAAGAACGCAGACAGAGAACACTGCAGCAGATCTTGAAAAAATTGACGTTCCATAATCTGCTTCAGGTCAGAGAATTCGGCCAGGCGGAAGCGGCGTACCGGCAGATTCACGATCATCCGGAGGAAGTAATTCAGGTAGTATTTTCCTACCAGTAATTATCCGCGCCGGAGAAAAATCAGAGGGCCGGCAAATAAGTCATAATGAGTAAGAAAGTCATGCATACAAGGAGGAAACCGAATGTTAAAAGTGGGAGGACATGTATTCCCCAAAAACGAAAAAGACGCCCGTGATCCGGAGAAACTGGCAAGGCTTGCAAGTGAGATGGGGTATTCTGCGGTCTATGCGCCGGAATATCTGACTATTGATAAGCCGGAAGAGATCCAAGAGGCAAAAAAGGCGTTTCAAAAAGAGAATCTGGTCATCGCGGAAGTAGGGTATTGGGAGAATATGCTGGATACCCGGCCTGAATACCGCAGTAAGAATCGCGAAGAGATGCTGAAGCGGTTTCAGCTTGCGGAGGAGTTAGGAGCAGGCTGCGTTGTAAATACGGCAGGGTCCTATTGTGAGGGAGAGGGATATAGAGACCATAATCCAAAAAACTTCAGCGAAGAACATTTTCAGGACGCGGTGGATATGGCGAGGTATTTTATTGATGAAGTGAAGCCTGAGCGGGCATACTTTACCTATGAAGTCTTTATGTATAACTCTGTCGACAGTCCAAAACAGTACGCGAAGCTCGTCCGGGCCGTTGACCGCAAGATGTTCGGCGTGCATCTGGATCTGACCAATATGCTGAGACAGCCGAGGGAAATCTACCAGGCAGGAAAGATCGTGGAAGAATGTGTACGTCTGTTCCCTGATAAGATCATCTCTTCGCACATCAAAGACGCACGCCTTGTGCGGCCTGCGATTACGACGCTGATCGAGGAGGCCGTCCCAGGACAGGGAGAAGTGGACTTGACGCCGTACATAAGAGAACTGGCAGCCCTGCCTCGAACGGTCACAATGATGATGGAACATCTGAAGAATGAAGAAGAATATCTTATGGGAATGAGATTTATCCGGGATAAGGTACAAGAGGGAGATATAGCCGGTGTGACAGGAAATTGGAGGATGTGATTTTATGGGGAATGGGCGGCGGATCAGGAAATTTTTGAGCCTGTCGGCGAAAGTGATGATCGGATTATTACTTATAGTGGATGTCTATCCGATCATCTGGATGTTTTTAAATTCTTTCAGGACGAATAATGAGATCTATGCGAATCCCATCGGCCTGCCGAAATCCTTTGATTTTTCGGTTTTTGTTGAGGCCTGGGTCAAGGCAGACTTTGGAAGGGCGCTGTTCAACAGCTTCTATATCGCGTTTTTTCAGGTGGTCATTATCGTCGCGGCGGCGTCTCTGTCAGCCTATGCGCTTACGATATTAAATGTCCGGGGGAAGAACATAATTTACAATGTTATCGTAAGTCTTCAGGTAGTATCCGGTCAGATTATCTTGATTCCGCTGTTTGCGTTGATGAGAGATATGGGGCTTCTGGATCATCTGTGGGCGAATATTCTCTCCGGGGCTGCACTGAGTTTTCCGCTGGCGACGATGATATTCAAAGGCGGGTTCCAGTCCATTCCGCGGGAGCTGTACGAATCGGCGGTTGTAGACGGATGTTCGGACATGCGTTTTTTCCTTAAGATGGTGTTCCCGTTGGCGAAACCTACATTTTCCAGTGTTGTTATCTACCACGCGTTATTTTCCTGGAATGAGTATCTCTTTGCGCTTACTTTTTTGCGAAGCGCCAAAAACCGAACGGTTACCACGGCGATTCAGGTGTTTTTTACCCAGTGGCAGGCGAACTGGACGCAGTTGTTCGCGATACTGTGCCTGGCGCTGATACCGATACTGATCTTGTATATTTTCCTGCAGAAGTACTTTATTGCCGGTATGGTAGCCGGGGCGGTAAAAGGATGATACCAGAATAGAAATCTATGGAGAAAGGAGGAGAACTGTGAAGAAAAAAGGAGTGAAAGCAGTCATACCGTATCTTTATTTTTTGCCTATGGCTATCCTGCTCGCAATATTTGTCATCTACCCATTATACAGCCTTGTAGCAACATCTTTCACGAAGTGGGACGGATTAAGCGCAAAAGAGTTCATAGGGATGAAAAACTATGTGAAAGCATTCCGCAGTGAGAAATTCTGGTATTCCATGAAGCTGACTTTCGTGTGGACGCTTCTGTCAATCTTGATCCTGCAGCCGGTGGGGGTACTGCTGTCTGTTATTGTGGAGTATGTGGTAAAGAGGCGCCGGGCGTCCGGAGTAATGCGGGTATTATTTTTTCTGCCCATGCTGATGTCCATGGTTGCCATCGGGCTGCTGTGGCAGCTCATATACAATCCAAGCCTCGGATTATTGACGTCGGTGCTGTCTAAGCTGAATCTCATTGATATCATGAATCCGCCGAATCTCTTAGGGAGCCGGTCGACGGTGCTGGCGGCGGCGTTTATCCCCACGATCTGGCAATGGAGCGGATTTGGGATGATCCTGACTTCGGCGGCTATGATGAGTATTCCTTCAGAGCTGACGGAAGCGGCGGCAATCGACGGAGCGGGAAAGTTCAGCCAGTTTTTCAGGATTACGCTTCCGCTCTTGATGCCGACGATATTCCTGGGAATGACGATCAATATGATCGGCGCCTTTAAAGGATTCGATATGCTGTACGCGATGACGGCCGGGGGGCCGGCGAATTATACGACGCTGACGTCCATCTTTATCTACAAACTGTCTTTTACGGAAAATAAATTTGGATATGCCTGCGCGGTTTCCGTGATACTTATTTTGATCGTTATCGTATTTACAATGATTTTTAATGCGGCGGGCAGGAAGATTGATGAAAGATTTACTTAAAAAATTTTCAAAAAAATGCAAAAACCGGGCGGAGGACCGGAGAACATGTTAGAATTTAAAAAAGGGAGGTAATTCTATGTTTATGAAGAAGAGGAAATTATTGGCGGCTATGCTTGCAGGAGTTCTTGGGGTATCTTGCTTCACCGGATGTTCTTCAGAGCCGAAGACAGAGGAGAAGCCGGTCATCACCGTATGGTGTGAAAGTGCGAATGAATCTATGAGTAAATTTATGGAAGCATTTAAGAGTGATGATTTTGACGTAGATGTTGTATACTATTCTTCAGAAGACCTTAAAAATCAGGTGCGTATCGCGCTGGCATCCGGCGAGGCTCCTGATATCATGGCGGCGAACACCGGAGAATTCTTCAATTCTATTATGACGGCAGGACAGGCGCTGAAGCTTGACGATTATGCAAAGAAGTATGGATGGGAAGATAAGGTGGAAGAATCATACCTGGATTCCATGAGTAAAGACGGCACGCTGTATGGACTTCCTTTGCAGACGCAATCGGCGTGGGGGCTGATGTTTTACAATAAAGATTTCTTTGATGAGAATAATCTGGAGATATCCATGTATCCGACTGTGGCTGAGATCACGGAATTAAGCGGTAAGATCAAGGAATTAGGAAAACAGCCGATTGCCCTTGGCAATATGGATATGTGGCCGGGTATGCTGTTGTTCGGAGATTTCCTGACACAGGAAAACGGACAGGAAATGATTGATGCGTTGAACGACGGCAGTGAAGCATGGGATGATTCCGAGACGGTTAAAAAGTGTCTGGAGAACATCGCGCAGCTCGGACAGAACGGCTGTTTCCAGACAGGATTCGAGGCGCAGGACCACTCGGCTGCCATTGAATCTTTCGTGAATGGAACAAGCGCTATGATGTATATGGGAACATGGTGGCTGACTTATGTAGACGGAGGAATCGACAATCTGGATTTTGAATATGCGACCGTCGCGTCTCCAAGGATGGAGGGCGTAGAGGTATCCAATTCCGCGCAGATCTGGTGCAATCAGGCTACATTCGTGAATGCGGATACAGAATATGCTGATTTTTGTGCACAGTATATTGATTATCTGGCGTCTGATGAAGCGGCTCAGGCTCAGTATGAGGGCGCGATGCAGCCGACTTTCAGCCCGGATTATAATGACAATAAGCTTGTGATTGATCCGCAGCTTGCAGATTCCGAAGCATTTGAGACAGACTATACGCTGCCGAGAGTGAATTATATGGATTGGAATTTTGCGACGTCTGTAACAGAGGCAGTGGAGATTGAGATCAGTAAGCTGATGGTAGGAGATACGACGATTGACGAGGCTGTGAAAGAGATTCAGGCTGTGGCGGCAGAAGAATTAGAATAAAAGGCATGATCCGGCCGTGGGGTCCGTCGGAAATATCAGTTTGAAAGAAGAGAGGTTTGAATGGTTGCGGTTATTGTTGATGATGAGAGATTTGTAAGAAGGGGCATCATTGAAAATATTCCATGGCATTCTTTGGGGATAGAAACTGTAATTGAGGCCAGAAACGGCATGGATTGTCTGAAAAAGGCAGAAGAATTTCAACCGGATATCCTGATTGCGGATATCCGGATGCCCAAATTAAATGGTATTGATCTTGGAAAAGAGATCGCGTCGAGATATCCGAAATGTAAGATGATTATTATCAGCGCCTATTCTGAGAAAGAATACCTGAAATCGGCCATATCTTTGAATGTGGTTGCCTATGTAGAAAAACCGATTGTGATCTCGGAGTTGGAGGAGGCGGTCAAAAAGGCAGTCTCAAAGAAAAGAGAGGCAGAGAATATCCAGGAGGAAAACGCGGCGTACCGGCTGTATGAGGACGTCTTATCTCAGAAAGCGCTGTCAGATACGGCGGGTAAGCTGTTAAGAAGAATAAGCCGTGATACGGCGGGGTATGCGGTTGTCTTGATTTCATCAAGGGAATCGGGCTTAAAATACAGAGAATTGAAAGGACAGATGGAAGGACGGTTCGCTTTTCCGTCTATCAGTTTTTTTATTTATCAGGATTTACTTCCGCATTTTTATGTTCTGCTGGCGCAGTATAAGGGAGAAGGGAGCTTTCTGAAGGAACTGACGGACGGTTTTGAAGAAGCAGTACGTGAGCTGGAGGGGGATATCTTTGTTTCCATAGGAAAGACGGCGGATTCTGCGGAAGGGATAGCGGAATCCTTCACGTATGCGCAATGGGGGAAGTATTTTTTATTTCAGAGAGGATTTCAGTCGGTCGTCTATGCCGGAAAGATTCATGAGCCGGAAGCATACCGCATAAAGGAGGAAGAGAGAAAGCGGATGATAGGATATTTTGCGGACGGGCAGAGACAAGCGCTTTTGACAGAGCTGCATAAGCTGTTCGAGGATATCAGAGCCAACGGACGTATTTACAGTGAGATGGACATTAAGCACGGATTTGGAGAACTGGCGGAACAGTTTGTAAGAATCGAACGGAAAGGGCCGCTTTCTAAGATGCGCGTCTGGGAGAAGGTATTTGCCTGCCGGACGGCGGGGGAGCTGGAAGAATTGTTTGACCGGATCGTTGATATCTCTCTGCCGGAGGACATGGTGCACAATATAATCGTAAAAAGAATGATCTTGATTATTGTCAATGAATATGCAGATCAGAATCTTTCGATCTCTTATCTCTGCGACCGGCTTGGAATCAGCAGATCGAAGGCCTGCGGCGTATTCAAGGAGGAGACAGGCAAGACGATTAACGAATATATTACGGAATACCGGATTAATAAAGCGAAGCAGTATATCTATGATAATCTCCCGCTGGAAGACGTGGCGAGGATGGTCGGGTATTATGACGGGAATTATTTTTCAAAAATCTTTAAAAAAGTGACGGGAGTTACACCGACTTCCTACAGGAGGCAGGCGTGGAATGATTAGGATAGCCAGAAGATGTATACATTATTTTGTGTATGACATGAAGATGTATAATAAGTTTGTGCTGATTTATTTTATTTTTACAATCTTTCCATTTCTATTTTTTTCGGTGAATATCACCCATGCCGTCTCCGGTAAGATATTCCGGTTAGAGGTGGATTCGGCCAGGGCTGTTATCGATCAGGCGGATAAGCTGCTGTGCAATCAGCTTCAGAATATCATAGAAGAGACGTATACGATCTATCTGGACAATGATCTGTATGAATACCTGTCCTCTGATATCTCCGGAGACAATCTGTACCAGACACATCTGCTGGAGAGTAAACTCTCTACCATCGTAGAAAGCGGGAAAGCGTTGAATGCGTCGCTCTATCTGACCGACAGCAGCAAAATCTCGAGGCAGCATTACCGGTGTCAGAGCCTTGATTCAGCCCGCCATATGTCCTGGTATCAGATGATGGAGAAAAGCGGACAACGTTCCCTGTGGCATTTTACCGGAACCGTGGGATATTATGTAAGCTCTATTTACAATAAATACAATTCCAAAGAT
>CANODD010000036.1 GCA_947564705.1 uncultured Dorea sp.
TCTTTAACAGCTTCAAATCCATTCGGATATTTCTTATTGATGTGCTTTAATGATAAACTTGCCATTTTAAACTTCCTCCATTTGAAAAATATTTTGTATCTCTGATATCGTCTTGCTCTGTTTAAAAGTATATAGAAAAACTCTAATTTCGGGTATACCCAAGTTGAACAATTTTTTTCAAAAAATTTATACAACTTGACCAAGAGAGGTTAAAGCAGCGCCTGATAGATCTCCCTCTTCCCGACTCCCCGGTCTTTGGCGACCTGTTTCATGGCGTCTTTCTTATCCATCCCGGCGCCGGTATAATACTCCATATGTTCCTCGACGCTCATCTCTTCCCATCTTGCGCGGCTGTCGGCCTTCAGTTCTTCCCGGCTCTTTCCCTGTATGACAATCACGCACTCTCCCCGGGGCTCCTGCCTCTCATAATAAGAAACAGCTTCTTCGAATGTCGTAGAGAAGACCTCTTCATGCTTCTTCGTCAACTCTCTGCAGATACTGATACGGCGGTTCCCAAGAGCCTCCTCCAGAAGTTTTAAAGTACGCGCCAGCCTGTGGGGGGCTTCATAGACCACCATCGTCCGGGTCTCATTCTCCATCTCCTTAAGAACCGTTCCCCGCTCCTTCTTATCCGCAGGAAGGAATGCTTCGAATGCAAACCGCCCGGTGGGCAGCCCGGATATAGTAAGCGCCGCGATACACGCCGCCGCCCCTGGGATTGCCGTCACCGGAATCCCCTCTTCCCTGCACATCCTTACCAGATCTTCCCCGGGATCAGATATACCGGGTGTCCCCGCATCTGTGATCAGCGCGATATTCTCACCCGCCTTTAGACGCTCCACAAGTTTCCGCCCCTTCCCCGCCTTATTGTACTCATGATAACTGGTCATAGGCGTCTTAATGTCAAAATGATTCAAAAGCTTGATACTGTTACGGGTATCCTCCGCAGCGATCAGATCCGCTTCCTTCAAGATGCGGATACATCTCATCGTCATATCTTCCAGGTTTCCTATCGGCGTCGCACATAAATACAAAGTTCCAGGCATCTTATTCCTTCCTTTCATCTCGCTCAGACAATACATTCGTTAACATCTCATCACTGCCTCGATCTCTTCTATCGTCCTCGGGATATCCTCCGACAGATTCCGGCATCCATTCTCCGTGATCAGGCAGTTATCTTCCAACCGGAAACCTATGCCCCACTCTTCATGATAGATCCCTACGTCTACGCAGAATACCATACCCGGCGCCGTTAACTCCTCTCTCGCCGACACCATATCATGTACGTCGAACCCTATATGGTGGGCGCCGCCGTGCCACATATAGGTACCGATCTCATCATAAGAATCACATACTCCGGCTTCCTTCAACTGTTTAAAATTATATTCCCGGATCATCTTATCTACATCCAGCATAGGTATGCCCGGCTTCAAGAGTCCGAACATATATTGTGACGTCCGGTACGCGCACTCATACAGCAATCTCTGACGGTCCGTATATCTTCCGTTGCACGGCCATCCCCTGGACACATCCGACACCATATAATCCCAACGGACCCCCACGTCGTTCAGCACCATATCGCCGTCCTGGGCCTGCCCTCGGTAGCTGTCATAGTGGATACAGAAGTTATTCTTACCGGCGCTTATAATAGATGCAAATCCGGGCTCCAGCACTCCATGCTGCGCCAAAGCATAATCATACTCCGCCTTATACTGATACTCGTACATTCCCGGCCTCGAATGCTCCATCATAGCCACGATACCGGCCCTCGTAATGCGCTCCGCCTGCTCCAGGGCTTCAATCTCACAAGGTTTCTTGATCAGACGCATCTTCTTCAGAATCGGAAGGGAATTCTTAATCTCCGCCTCCGGATATCCCGTCTCTATATACTGCTTCATCCAATCCGCACCGTTCCAGTTTCTACGCCCTTTTTGATGGTCTATATCCAGATAAACCGAACGAATATCATGCTTCCGAATCATCTCCGCAAGATACGCCTGCCACTCCCCAAAATACGCGATATCACCGACACCGGATCTTCGCCCTGCCTCATCGGGTTTTATTCTGGCGCCGTTCCAGCGCTCTGCGTGAGCGTCCGGCGCCAGGATAAAAAGCTTCTCCGCCGTCTCCCCGTCTCCCTTATACAGCATCAGGATGCTGTCTCTCTGCTCGATTCCCGTCAGATAGACAAAATTCCGATTCGCATGAAACGGATAGTCGTCGTCCGAAGATTTACGCAGCAGTTCTCCGCTTAGGAAGACCGCCAGCTCTCCAGGCTCCATCTGTTCTGTAAATGTTCTTCTGTTTTCTAAAAAAAATAGTGCCTCCATAAATGTTCCCTTCTCCTTTTTAAATTAATTAAGTAATCAAAATAAAATCAGGCAAAAAAAACCACCGCCCCCGGAGTTCTTAAAAGCCTCCAAAAACAGTGATTTTGAATGCGCGATCAGGGGCTCGAACCCTGGACACCCTGATTAAGAGTCAGGTGCTCTACCAACTGAGCTAATCGCGCGCATTTCTTAAATTTCTTTTATTATTTCCTTAATGCATGTGCTATTATATAACAGTTTTTTTAGGAATGCAAGTACTTTTTTTCTTTTTTACACATTTTTTTCACATTTTCTTCATATTTTCCCGTAAATCCTAAGAATCTCCTCCGTATAACAGCCCTTTTCCCGGTATACGATCAACGGAGCATCCACCTTCATCCGCGGATTTCCGCCCCGAAGACCTTCGATCAAGACCATATTGGGCTCTCTGTCTATATATGGATGCACCAGCCTCATCCGCTTCGGTTCTATCCCGGCGTTCGACATCTTTGACAGGATCTCCGGCAGACGGAACGGTCTGTGCACCATATAGAACCGGCCCTTTGGCGGCAGAATCCTTGCGCTTTCCCGCAGTACGTCCTCAAGGGTACACAGCGCTTCATGCCTTGCCACATACAAAGCCTCGTTCTCATTCCGAAGCCCATGCTCCCCCACCATATACGGAGGATTTACCGTAATCACCTGATAAGCCCCCGTCCCAAAGATCACAGACGCCTCTCTGATGTCCCCGGTCACAATATTGATCCGATCCTCAAGCCCGTTGTACTTTACACTTCTCCTTGCCATATCCGCGCTCTCGGCCTGGATCTCCAACCCGGTATAATGCGCTCCCTCATTCTTAGCCTCCAGAAGAATCGGCAGGATTCCTGTCCCCGTTCCCAGATCCAACGCCTTCTCCCGCTTCTTCACTTTCGCATAAGCGGCCAGCAGCACCGCGTCCATCCCAAAACAGAACCTTCCCGGTCTCTGTATAATCTCATATCCACGTATCTGCAGGTCGTCCAGACGCTCACCCGGATTCAACTCAATCTCATTCTCTTTGTACATGTTCCCTTTCCCAACTTCCGCCCGTCATCCGACCCTTTTATTCATCGTCCAGCTTTGAAGACGCGTTCTTTTCTTCCAGCGCTTTTAATTCCGCCATCTCCTCTTTGGATAACCTCGTATCCTTCTTCTTCCGCCTCGATTTAAAACGAAGTTCCTTCGCCTTATATTCCCGGATCTCTTTCTCGTCATTGTCCAGAGTCACGACCACCTTGACCAGCTGGCGCAGCACATTCACCGAATGCACTTCCCCCTTTAACCCCTCCGGAGTCGTCACACGGTCTCCGTTCGACGGAAGGTGGCTGTTAAGTTCTTCATACGTCTCTTCTTCATTCGTCAGGCAGCACATCAGCCTTCCGCATACCCCTGAGATCTTGGACGGGTTCAGCGACAGGTTCTGCTCTTTCGCCATCTTAATCGACACCGGCGCGAACTCCGTCAGATACGTATGACAGCACAACGGACGCCCGCAGATCCCGATGCCGCCCCTGATCTTCGTCTCATCCCTTACGCCGATCTGCCGCAATTCGATCCTGGTACGGAACACGCTTGCCAGATCCTTCACCAGCTCACGGAAATCAATCCTTCCATCCGCCGTAAAGTAAAAGAGCACCTTATTATTATCAAACGTATACTCCGCGTCAATCAGCTTCATCTCTAATCCATGCTTGCGAATCTTGTCAAGACAGATACGAAACGCTTCTTTCTCTTTCTCCCTGTTCTTCGCTTCCTTATAGATATCGTCTTTCGTCGCCATCCTGATTACGGGTTTCAACGGCTGCGTAACCTTCTCGTCGGGCACTTCCCTCACCCCTGTAACAACCGATCCGAACTCTACGCCTCTCGCCGTCTCGACAATCACCTTATCGCCCGCATTGATCTCATATTTTCCCGGTGCAAAGAAATAAACCTTTCCCGCAGGCCGAAATCTAACTCCAACCACTCTTACCATATTGTCAATTCTCCTTTATCGTAAGAAACAATAACTCCATTACCAATTCAAAATTCACATTCGCCTTAAGCCTTGATTTCGCTTTCTCAAAACCAGTCAAGATCAACTGTATCCCCTCATATGAACTCTTACTTGCACGCTCTTTGATCGCATTAATCTGTTCCTTGAACACAACCGCGTCGATATCCTTCGTCGCCTTATATAACAGGATATCCCTGTACCACACCGTCATAACATCCAGATAGTCATTGATTTCTAATTTATACGGTACTATCTGGCTGATCGCTTGCATGATATCACTTATCTCCATTCCGTGAATATGCTTCAAAAGCTGCACCGCCTCTTCACGGATCTCATTAAAATGCTCGGAATTTGCCAACATAATAGCCTGTCCCACATTTCCCTGTGCAAATGCCGTACATAACTCTGCCTTATAGTCCGGTAATTTCAGTTTATCCATCAGATACCGCCGAATCAACGTATCCTTAATATAACGGAGCTTCAGCATCACACACCGGGACGCGACCGTTGGAAGCATCACCTCCGCATTCTCCGTCAAAAGCATGATAACCGCATACTGCGGCGGTTCCTCAATCGTCTTCAACAACGCATTCTGCGCCTCCACGGTCATCAAATCCGCCCTGTCAATGATGTATATCTTATACGGTCCCTGATAGGGTTTGACCATGACCGTATTATTCACCTGCACCCGGATATCATCCACACCGATGGAATTCGGCTTATCATGTGTAACGCGGATAATATCAGGATGATTGCCGCTATCCGCCTGTTTACAGGAATGGCATTCATTACAAGGTCCCGTACCCTTTTTCTCACACAGCAGCGTCATGGCAAACAGATGCGCCAGCATCTTCTTACCTGTTCCCCGCTCTCCATTCAGTATATACGCATGTGACACCTGATCCATCGTCACTGCGTTTCCGATATAATTAATAATGTCTCTGTGACCTACCACATCTTTAAAGCTTCCCATGTTGTATTTCCCCTATAATTTCTTCTAAGCACTGTATCCCGTCATGATTCAAATATCTCCTGATGATTCCGGCTTCCGTCAGATTCTCTTCCGAATAATCCGCTGTATCCGCAAGAAATCTTCTGCAAAGCTCTGCATATCTTGGAATCTCCTGGCTCCTCTCTCTCTTGAGGGCGCGCATAAGCCGTTCCCCGTCTTCCACCTCAATATAGAGCGGCGTCACATACTCTTTCCCATAATATGCACGCACCTTACGGTATGATTCCAGCGTCCCGATCACCAGATAATCCGCGCATGCAAGGTCGATCTGCCCGTCGTCAAGCGTTGCATACCTCCAGATGCCATGCACCGTATCATATGCCCGCTGCTCGATCACCTTACCCTGTTTCTCATATGTATCTAATATCTCCTCTGATATGAAAAAGTATTCTTCTCCGTTCCTCTCTCCGTCGCGGATCGGCCGGGTTGTATAAGGCGTTACGCTCCGAATATCAGGAAGCGCATCTCTGACCGCTTTCAGCAGCGTATCTTTTCCGGATGAACTCTTTCCCATCATATAGTAGATCTTACCCATGCGTCAAAACCTCTATATACCGTTTCTTTTTTAATCCTTCTATGGAAAATCCCATTGCATAATACCATTGTAACATATCTGCCGTTTCTTTTGTTACTTTTTCTCCGGGTACAACCAAGGGAATTCCTGGTGGATACAGGTATGCATATTCCGCGGCTATACACCCGACACTGTCACATATGGGAACCTGCCGTTTCCCCCGGTTCTCTTCCTCCCCCGGCAGCCTGTCCCAAAACTGCTTCCCACAAGACACGGAACTCAGTATCTCCGTCACATCCGAACTATTATATATCACATCCGGCGGCAACAGACAAGGGCGCTTCCTGTTTTCTTCCTTCTCCTGCAGAAATCCGCATCCGGCGTCAATCTCCTTCAATGCATCTCTAAGCCGCTTCATTCCGTCTTCCGTATCACCCACAGAGGTCATGGCAAGAATGTAGGTTCCCGCCGCCATCTCCATCTGTAGATGATACTCCCCCAGAAGCGCAGCATAAAGTTCTCTACTAGAAATATCGGTATTTCTGACGGATATCATAACCTTTGAACGGTCATATCTCCCGGTTTCAATCAATTGTAGCTTCTCAAGCCCTGACAATTCCTCTCTCAGACGTCTTAAACGTTCTACATAAGGATCAAAAAGCTCCGCCCGTTGATGATCCAGAAGCTCTACGCAGGAATCGATACTTGCCATCAACAGATAAGACGGACTGCTGCTCTGCAGCATGTGCAGATACCTCCTGACTCTCTCCCGGCACACCAGGCTCCCATTCATATGCAGAAGCGCCGTCTGTGTCAGGGACGGCAGCGTCTTATGCAGACTGTTAATCACAAGATCCGCCCCCTGTACATTCGAATGCTCCGGGAAATACGCATGAAAGCCAAAATGCGCTCCATGGGCTCCGTCTACAATGAGTGGAATGCCTGCTTCATGGACCGCTTTCGCTATCGCTTCTACATCCGATACAACTCCGTCAAAGGTCGGTGATACGATCACAACCGCCCGAATCCCGGGCTCTTTCTTCAAAGCCGCCCTTACATCCTCTGCAAAAACTTCTGTATTCAACTGTATAGACAAATCGAAGCCCGGCATCAGATATACCGGGTTCAATCCAAACATCTCTATGGCATAATACACGGACTTGTGGCAATTCCTCGCCACAAGCACCGTATCACCTCTCCTTGTCACACCCGCTATGGCGCTTAAGATCCCGACACTGCTTCCATTGATGAGGAAATGTGTCTCGCCGGCGCGGTAAACCTCTGCCGCACGTTCCTGCGCTTCTTTGAGAATCCCTTCGGCATGATGAAGATCATCGAATCCATCAATCTCTGTGATATCAATCGTATACGGCAGCTCCTCTCCCAACATATTCAGCTTCCGCTTATGCCCTGGCATATGGAATCCATAGTAGTCAGAACTGCCATACTCTCTTAATCTGTCATATATCGTGTACATTATAATCTCCTCTGCAATTTTCCCCTTCACTTTTATCTAAACTTCCGTCTAAAGCATATGTACATTCTACCAAATCAAACAAAGTTAATCAAGCCATAAACTCTTCTAATATCCGACGAATCACCAGGTCTCTGTCAAGCTCCTGTCCCGGTTTCTCTTTCTTGGAAGATTTATCCTGTGCCTCCCGCTTCTTTGGTTCCATCGTCTCTCTTACAAATTCTGCCGCCGGAAGCTCTGCCACACTTTCCCTTACTGCTTCCCCGCGTTTTGCTTCCGCCTTCAACACCGCGCCCATCGCCTCGCTCTGACTCACCTGCTTTCCTTTCGCAGCAAGCATCGCGTTGATTGCCTCGTCCGCGATCTTCTCCGCGGCATGGAACGTACTGACGGCGCTCTTGCCGCCCTCCGGTCTGCGTGTTCTTGCTTCCGGTATTCTGCCGGTTTCCTCCATCTCTTCCGGACGGATTCTTTGCTCCGTCTTTTCAGCCCGCTCCGTCTTCTCCGCCTGAGGAATCCTGTCGGTCCTTTCTGACTGAAGAATCCTGTCGGTCCTCTCTAACTGAGAAATCCTGTCGGTCCTTTCTGACTGAGGAATCCTGTCGGTCTTTTCCGCCTGCACCGTCCGATTCTCCCAATCGACCTTTTCTCTGTCTTCTTCCGTTTCGCCGTCGTCCGGACAGTATCCTTCTTCCGGCATAACCCCGAACTCCGCCGCCGTTCCCTCCTGCGCCAGCACCTTGATTCCCTTCTGATACGTCTTCTCTTTCTCGTACCTGTGCCTGCATACATTCTCCAGATAATCTACCATATAATTCCGTATTGCATCCATCAGATATTTCTCATCCGTAGTCAGATGGAACAGATACACCAGAACCGCCAGTCCTGCTCCTGCCGCCCCATACGTCCACACCACCTCGTTCAGACCGCCCATGCGATATGCAAACGCCGCTCCCGCAGCCCCGGTGATCAGACATAGTACCGCTGTCACAAGCTCCATCCTCCGGTATCCGTGAAGCCGTATTCCCATCACCTTATATTCATACAGATACTTGTCCACGAACACGTTCACATTCTCCACTTTGTCACTGACCATACTGGCATGTTCGAACTTTGCGCGTACCAGGCGCATAAACGGATGATTACTTTTATTCATATTCCCCGCCGCCCGTACCAGTCTCTTTAACGTGACATTCACAATACATTTGCTGATTACTCCTACAGCAGCCAAGGTCCCCATGACTACCAGCAGGACTTGTCCCTCCAACATTGTTTCTAACATAAAAAGCCCTCCTTTTGAATAGAATTATAACTGATATTCAAAAGAAGAGCTAAAAAACCGTTCAACAGATTTTGCATCTCTCAGGCGAAAAATCTGTCGTTTCCGGCCATATTGTGAAATACTTTCTTCTTATAATATGGTCAGCAATTCCTTCATAAGCCTCACACTATGGGTAATTGCCTGCTGTTCAAAGGTCGGATAATCCATTGTCGCGCTGTTGTCGGCTTTGTCCGAAATGGCGCGGATAATGACGTACGAAACTTGGTTCAGATACGCCGCATGCGCGATTCCCGCCCCCTCCATCTCCACACACATCGGACGAAAATTCTCTACGATCTTATCCTTCGCCTGCTTCGACGCAATAAACTGATCTCCGCTGGCAATCCTGCCGGTAAAGGTATGAATGTCCGGATTCGCTTTCTCATTTGCCTGCAGCGCTTTCTGTACCAGATCTTCGTCCGCCGGGAAAAAGAGTGTGTCCATCCGCGGCACCTGGCCCACTGGATCCCCGAATATAGACGCGTCCATATCATGGTGCACGGCGTCTGTAGATATCACCATGTCTCCAATGTCTATCTTTGCGTCCAGAGAACCGGCGATCCCCGTATTAATCAGAGTATCTGCCTGAAATCTATCTACTAGAATCTGCGCGCAGATCCCTGCGTTGACTTTGCCGATCCCGCTCCTTACGACAACGACCTCTTTGCCGCACAATCTACCCTTACAGAACGTCATAGCCGCCTGCTCTACCGTCTCTTCAATCTCCATGGCTTCCTTTAATGCCGCCACTTCTTCTTCCATTGCTCCGATAATTCCTATCATAGTGTTGCTCGCCTCCTATGTATTTCTTTCTATCATGCCGCATATCCCGACTACATTAGTATACACTATTTTTTTACTCCGGTACAATGAAAATTAAGTTTGCCGATATACAGAAGCAACAACAAATAAAAAATCAACTTGACAGATTCCCAAAGTATGATTATACTGTAATATAAATAGTAATAAGTCTTATTATTATATTTGGAGGGTGATATGAAAAATCTTCGTAATTCAAAGCAGCGGCAAATCATACTGGATGCTGTGCGGGCAAGATGCGACCATCCCTCCGCCGATCAGATTTATTTAGATGTGCGGACAACGGATGAGAAGATCAGCCGGGGAACCGTCTACCGCAATCTCAGCATTCTGTCTGATACAGAAGAAATATTAAACGTAAAGGTTCCTTCCGCGGATCGATATGATTCCCGTGTCGATCGGCATTATCATATTTACTGTACAGGCTGTGGAAAAACCTTTGACGCCCCGCTTCACTATCATTCAGAGTATGATGAGCAAGTAAGGGAAGCAACCGGCTTTCAAGTCAAACGACACCGATTGGTTTTTGAAGGATTGTGTCCCGAATGCGCCAGAAAAGAAAAGGAAACCTAAAATCATATAAGGTAATTAAATAGTAGGAGGATTTTATAATGGATAAAAAAGCAATGTACAAACTCAGTTACGGATTATTCGTCCTCACCTCAGCTTTTGAGGGCAAAGACAACGGCTGTATCATCAATACCGCCGGCCAGGTAACGAGCGAACCAAACCGCATCAGCATTGCGGTCAACAAGGCAAATTATACCCAAGAACTGGTTCAAAAAAGCGGCCGTTTTAACATCTCTATTCTGAGCGAAGACGCGTCCTTTGACCTCTTTAAACGCTTTGGCTTTCAATCAGGAAGGGATACCGATAAGTTTGCCGGTTTTTCGGAATGCAAACGCAGCGCGAACGGTCTATACTACGTTACGGCAGGAACGAACGCCTATCTGAGCGCCGCCGTAGAACAGACGCTTGATCTGGGCAGCCACACGCTGTTTATCGCTTCGGTAGAAGATATGGAGGTTCTCTCCGATACTTCTTCGGCAACCTATGCATACTATCAGTCAAACATCAAACCAAAGCCCGGCAAAACCACCGCAAATGGAAAGACCGCATGGAGATGTTCGGTTTGCGGGTACACCTACGAAGGCGAAGACCTCCCGTCAGACTTTATCTGCCCACTGTGCAAACACCCCGCTTCAGACTTTGAAAAAGTCACCATTTAGCAAAGTTCTTTTGCATGGTTACTATTCAAGTATATATTTTATCATTTAAACAGGAGGAATGAATCATGAGCAACAAGTACGCTGGAACACAAACCGAAAAGAATCTGGAGGCCGCCTTTGCAGGCGAATCACAGGCAAGAAACAAGTATACATACTTTGCTTCCGCCGCAAAGAAACAGGGCTTTGAACAGATCGCAGCGCTTTTTTCAAAAACAGCGGACAACGAGAAGGAACATGCAAAGATGTGGTTCAAGGAATTGAACGGCATCGGCGATACGGCGCAGAATCTTGGCGCTGCTGCCGACGGAGAAAATTACGAATGGACGGATATGTATGAGGGATTCGCAAAGACAGCCGAGGAAGAAGGTTTCACAGAGCTTGCTGAAAAATTCCGGATGGTCGGCGCTATCGAGAAGCATCACGAAGAACGTTACCGCGCGCTTCTGAAAAATGTAGAGACTGCCGCTGTATTTGAAAAAAGTGAAGTAAAAGTGTGGGAATGCCGTAATTGCGGTCATATCGTAGTGGGCACAAAGGCTCCTGAGGTATGCCCTGTATGCGCACATCCGCAAAGTTACTTTGAGGTACATGCAGAAAACTATTGATCCTCGGCCTATTACCTGGTTCGATGCTCACAAGAATAAAAAGTATGGCATTCACCTGTACTTTTTGTTATAATTCCTATAGACATTCAAAACTATAGTCTGCCATGTGTTTGCGGAAAACTTTTATACCTCCGCAGAAGCACAGTGATCATAAGAATCAAAGGAGGAGCTTAAACATGGAATTCACACCCACCGGTGTTTGTTCACGCTTAATCAAAGTTGATGTGGATGGAGAGACAATCAGGAAAGTAGAGTTTGTCGGCGGCTGCGCCGGCAACACTCAGGGCATCGCCAGCCTGGTAGTCGGCATGAATGTACACGACGCTATCTCCCGTATGGAGGGCATCACCTGTGGATTCAAACCCACATCTTGTCCCGACCAGTTAGCCAAAGCGCTAAAGCAGGCGATCGGTCAGGCATAAAAACAGATAAAATAAAAGGATACGAAGCGCGTACTTCGTATCCTTCTTCCTCTTTTACGTCCCTTACACCCGGCAAGGCTGTGGGAGACGCCGTCTACGACGACTTTGGTCCGTATCGTGGACCTACGGTTTCTCAATGTAAGGCCGAAATTATATCAATAGTTTCTGCGGTGTGCACCGTAAACGGCGTCTCCCACAACCTTGCCGGTTCTTCATCTTTTTTCCATATTCAGTTGTTAATTTTTAGATAACTTTAATCCTCAGATTGCCATTTCAAGTTCTTAAAGTTTCCCTAAGTTCTTTAACGTTCTTTTACACTTTGGCTGGGCGGCTTTTATGGCTTTTCAATAAATATACCATCCGTGAAGGAACTGCTCACATCTTCATTCGCAGAATGCAGACTCCTCACACGATAGTAATATCCGCCTTCAACCTCCAAGGATTTAATGATGCTCGCCCTATTGGTATTATGATTCCCTTTTTGCCAGCCATCACAGAATTCCCATGCCGTATCTCCTTCTTTGGCTCTTTCTACCGCTACGCCAACCCGCACATTCTCTACCTCATGTGCCGCTATAGTTGTTCCGCCTACATATACCTGTCCCG
This sequence comes from uncultured Dorea sp., assembly GCA_947564705.1. Classification (GTDB taxonomy): domain Bacteria; phylum Bacillota; class Clostridia; order Lachnospirales; family Lachnospiraceae; genus Sporofaciens. The sequence continues at coordinate 12,350 of CANODD010000036.1, forward strand.
GCCCGCGACGCACGCATTTAGAATATCCCGTAAGAAGATCCACTCCTCTTGTAACCGGGGTTGCATATCCTATGGATTCTTCATCCCGGGTCAGATAAGATCCGTCCAACATTGCTTCATCCGACGCTGCCTGTGCACTTCCTGCTGATATAAGTAGCATGCATGTAATCAACATTACTGTACAAAATGTGCGCGTAATCCTTTTTAACACTTCTTCGCCACCTCCCGCTATGTTCTCCTCAACCCTCATATATATAAACACATAACTTCGAAAAAACTGACGCAATTTAATCATAAATATACAAATTTTCTAAAATATATACAAACTCTTCTTTTTTCATTACTCCTACAAAGAAATATTCCAGTCCTTTATACTCAAATTGTGCCGAATATCTTTCCTGTCCAGCTTTTTGTATTTTATATTCCTTTACTTCCGCCTGAATTTGTATTTCATCATTTCCAATTTTCTTATTATACATATCAACTATTTCATCTTCTATGTCTATTCCTAATGAAGCATCCCGATACGATGCGTTTATTATATACATTAACGTACCATCGCCACATTCATAATATAAATTTGCAGTTTGAATCTCCTCACTATATTCCATCTCTATAAATTTCATTTCTTCCGTCTTATTCCAAATCCTTACAGGCTCTACACCAAATTCATCACTTATTTTCTGATAAGCTTCTTCTTCACTTTCTTCCACCGTTCTCATAACTTTGTCACTAGATGTTATTTTCTCTATTTCTCGATCTCCAACCGTCTGCGTTACCATCTGTATAATTCTCTCTGGTCCGCCCATACTGGTTACACCTACCGCCATAGTCAAGATCAGAGCCGCCGCAAGCCCAACGCACATCCGAAGCCGCTTTTTCTTTTGAACAACTCTTACCTTACGTTCTCCCGCCGCTTCCTCCTCCATAATCCTCCGCCCAATCTCTAAGGCTTTCATATCCTCTTCTGACAATTGGGCATACAGACGTTCTTTCTCCTTCTCACGCTCGGATGCCTGTAGTTTTTCCTGAATTCCGGCATATATTTTCTCTTGGGTCTCTTCCGGAATGCTGATTTCCTCTTCTCGGAGCACATCCTCTTCTTCTCTTGCGATCCTGTCGAATTCTTCCTTCAACAATTCTTCCAACTGATCTTTTTTTTCCATACTATACTCCCTCTTAATATTAGCATACTGATTGCACATCAACAAACCGCTGCACCCACGCCGACAATCCATGTATGCCGTCTGACGTGCGAAAGGTATCGTCTGATAAGTAAAACAATATATTTATTTCTCTTGACCAATCCCCTCACAACCGTATAATATATAGTATAAAAGAAATACATGACTATATATTATAACATACGTGTCGCACAGTTATTTTACTCTTTTTCAATTTTGGAGGTCACTATGAAACGTATTATCTTAACCGGCGGCGGCACCGCAGGTCACGTAACGCCGAATATCGCCCTATTGCCACGGCTCAAAGAGCTGCAATACGATATCCACTATATTGGTTCCTATAATGGAATCGAAAAGGAGCTGATTGAACAATTCGGGATTCCCTACCATGGCATCTCTTCCGGAAAACTGCGCCGCTATTTCAGCCTGCAGAACTTTACCGACCCTTTCCGCGTTCTAAAAGGACTCGGCGAGGCGAAGAAACTGGTCAAACTTCTCAATCCGGACGTCATATTCTCCAAGGGCGGTTTCGTCTCTGTACCCGTCGTATTAGCCGGCAAGAGCCGCCATGTACCGACGATCATCCATGAATCTGACATGACGCCCGGTCTCGCAAACAAATTATCAATTCCCTCCGCCACCAGGGTCTGCTGTAATTTCCCGGAAACTTTGAAGCATCTTCCGGAAGGAAAAGCCGTATTAACAGGTTCACCTATCCGGCAGGAGTTATTATCCGGTGATAAATACAAAGCAAAAGAATTCCTGCATTTTTCTTCCGACAAGCCCGTAATCATGGTTGTAGGCGGAAGCCTTGGTTCTGTTGCCGTCAACGAAGCAGTGCGCGGTATTCTCACCGAGCTGCTTAAAACATTTCAGGTCGTCCATCTCTGCGGAAAAGGTAAAGTTGACGACTCTTTACAAAACCTGGAGGGCTATGCCCAATTCGAATATGTCAAAGAAGAGTTGAAAGACCTCTTCGCTTTGACCGATATCGTAATCTCTCGTGCCGGAGCCAATGCAATCTGCGAACTTCTGGCGCTTCACAAGCCGAATCTTTTGATTCCGCTTTCTGCGAACGCCAGCCGCGGCGACCAGATTCTCAACGCCCGTTCCTTCGAACGCCAGGGATACAGCATCGTCCTGGAAGAAGAAGAGCTGAACAAAGAATCTCTTCTCGATTCCATTACCCGCCTGTATGAGAATAAAGACGCCTACATAGATGCTATGAAAAATTCACCGCAGCAGAATTCAATCGATACTATCATTGAATTAATTGAAACTGCAGCAAATGGTTCTTAAAATATCCATAACAAAACAGGTGTCAATACGGGCACCTGTTTTATATTTCACTCAAGCGTTCATATTCTTCCGCATAATTTTTCCTGATCCACTTCTTCGCCCGATACAATGTACTATGCAGCACATCCAAAGTAATTCCCATATTTTCTGCAACTTCTTTCTGGGGCTTTCCCAAAATATACGTAATCGTAATGACATCATACCAACGTGAATTCTTTTTATATAACGCTTCAAAAATATCTTCCTTTAATTTCATGTACTCTCGTTCCTTAAACTTTCTTGCAAAGACCTCCTCCGGACTCTCCACGGACTCA